>NZ_JAJQJP010000030.1:0-247262 GCF_021245825.1 Gordonia metallireducens
GGGTTCCGGTGCGGTCGGCATCGGCGGCGGAGCAGCAGCCGGGGCAACCGGGGCAGATGCGGCCGGTGCGACCGGGGCGGATGCGGCCGGCGCGACCGGGGTGTCGGCCTCGGCGGCCTCGGCCGCAGCGCGACGTGCCTCCTCTGCGGCCTTCGCCTCCTCCATCGCCTTGCGCTGCGACGGACGCACGAACTTCGGTTCCGGTTCGGGCTCAGCGGGTTTCGCGGGCACGGGGATCGAGGTGGTGCCGATCCCCGACTCCAGACGCTCGAGCCGCTGCAACAGGGCCGCGTCGTCGTTCGACACTCCGGGCAGCAGCATGCGCGCGCACATCACCTCGAGGAGGAGCCGCGGCGACGTGGTTCCGCGCATCTCGCCGAGGGCGTCGTGCACGATCTCGGCGAAGCGCGTCAACGAGGCGGGGCCGAGCGTCTCGATCTGGCCCCGCATGCGTGCGAGCTGATCACCCGGCGCCTCGACCAGGCCGCGGTCGGCGGCATCAGGAACGGCCTGCAGGAGGATCAGGTCGCGGAGCCGTTCGAGGAGATCGACCGCGAAGCGTCGTGGATCGTGACCCGCGTCGACGACCTTCTCCACGGCGCCGAACAGCGCGGCGCCGTCCGCCGAGGCCAGCGCCTCGACGGCGGTGTCGATGAGCGCGACGTCGGTGACGCCGAGCAGCGCCAGCGCACGCTCGTAGGCGACGCCCTGGTCGTCGGCGCCGGCGAGGAGCTGATCGAGGATCGACAACGAGTCACGCGGCGAACCACCGCCGGCACGGATGACCAGCGGATAGACCTCGGGCGCGACGGTGACGCCCTCCCGCTCACAGATCTTCTCCAGCAGCCCACGCATGACCGGCGGGGCGAGCAGACGGAACGGGTAGTGGTGCGTTCGCGAGCGGATCGTCGGCAGCACCTTCTCGGGTTCGGTCGTCGCGAACACGAAGATGAGGTGCTCCGGCGGCTCCTCGACGATCTTGAGCAGCGCGTTGAAGCCGGCGTTGGTCACCATGTGCGCCTCGTCGACGATGAACACGCGGTAGCGCGACTCGGCCGGCGCATAGAACGCGCGGTCGCGCAGCTCGCGGGTGTCGTCGACGCCGCCGTGGCTGGCCGCGTCGAGTTCGATGACGTCGAGGTTGCCGGGACCGCCGGGGGCGAGGGCCACACACGATGTGCAGGTGCCACAGGGACGCGAGGTGGGGCCCTCGACACAGTTCAACGAGCGCGCCAGGATTCGCGCCGACGACGTCTTGCCACACCCGCGCGGACCGGAGAAGAGGTACGCGTGATTGATGCGCCCCGAGTCGAGGGCACGGCTCAACGGGTCGGTGACATGCTCCTGCCCCACGACGTCGGCGAAGGTAGCCGGGCGATAGGTGCGATACAGAGCCACGCGTCGAGAGTACCGGCGACCCGTGACATCGGATGCGCCTGCCTCACACTGTGGGCGACGCCCCTGCGTCGGGTGCTTCACCCATCGACTCGCCCGCGGTTCCGACCAGGTCATCGGCCATCTCGTCGACCTGGTTCATCCGCTCGGCATCTGCGCGTACCGACGGTTCGGCGACCCGCGGACCCCCGCCCTCGGCCGGCTCGGTGGGCAGGCCGCCGTCGGCGATGACCGCGGCCGCGACCCCGGGTGCGATGACCGCGGCCGGATCGGCCGTGGGGGTCGAACGAGAGCCGAAGAGCCGAAGTGCGACGACCGTCGCGATCAGGATTCCGACATACGCGAACAGATAGGGACTGACGGTGAACCAGTTGAGCCAGGTGACCCGCGTCTTCACGTAGAGCCCGGTGTAGTAACCGTCGGGCACGAGCGCCGGGACGTGGGTCGGCCACGCGAACGCGAGCAGGACGAGCGCCACCGCACCCACCGCCGCCAGGCCCCGCTCGACCTGGCTTCGTCTCAGGTCGAGGGCCAGGTGGACCCCGATCACCACGATCGGGGTGAACCAGACCCAGTGGTGCCCCCACGACATCGGCGACACCACGCATGCGGTCATGCCGACGATGCTGATCGCAAGCAACTCCTGGCCCCTGCGGTGGGCGTAGGTCGCGACCGCGAATCCCGCGACGAGGGCGGTCAGCGCCAGGGCTCCCCACAAGAGAGTCGACGGGTGGTCGGTGTCGAGGTGGTTGGCGAGCATCCCGCGGATCGACTGGTTGCCGCGCAGTTGCGCCGAGCCGACGCGTTCGGACTGGAACAACTTGCCGGTCCAGTACGCCCATGAGTCACGCGGCAGGATGACGAACCCGACCGCCACCGTCATGACGAAGCCGCCGATGACACCGAAGAACGCTCGCCAGTTGCGTTGCACCGCGTAGTAACCGGCGAAGATCAGCGGCGTCAGTTTGATCCCGGCGGCGATGCCGGCACCGACTCCCTTGGTCCTGCTGGTGTCGGGACGGGTGAGGTCGGCCAGGATGAGCAGCATCAGGAAGACATTGATCTGGCCGTACCAGATGGTGGTGCGCACGGGCTCGAGCAGCATCGCCACCGCGACGAGCGACATCGCGATGACCCGCAACGGCCAGGTCACCGACCGGCCCAGGCTGCGGAAGCTCAGCATGACCACGAGATAGAGGGCGACCACGATGCCCGCGGTCCACAACCATCGCGCCACGTCGAACGAGATCCACGCCAGCGGGGTGAACAGCAACGCCGAGAACGGCGAATACGTGTAGTCGAGGTCGCCGACCATCTTGACGTCGTACAGACTGGCGCCCTCGGTGACCGCCTGAGCACCCTGCCGATACACGGCGAGATCGATCTGGTTGTTCAGCAGACCCCAGAACTGGGCTCCCCAGGGCACGACAACGTCCTGGAGGGCGAGTGCGATGACCCCCACGATGGCGAAACCGGATGCGAGAAGAACCGGCCTGGGCAGATTCACGATTTACAAGAGTGGCATAAGAGTCGGTGCATACCCGCTCACTCGCCGCCGAATGAGAGCTATCTAACGCCGATTCGGCGTTTGAGAGCGGCGTGTCGGCGAGACGAGTGGCTCAGCTGCGCTCCGCCAGCAGGGTCTCGGCCGAGGCGAGGAGCACACACGTCGCGACCCCGTCCATCGCGGCCCGCAGGTCGTCGGTGTTCGGGAAGGTCGGCGCGAGGCGGATGTTCCGGTCGTGCGGATCGGTCTTGTACGGGAACGCCGAACCGGCGCCGGTCAGCGCGATCCCGGCTTCCTTCGCCAGTTCGATGGTGCGTCGGGCGGCGCCGTCGACGACGTCGAGGCTGATGAAGTAACCACCCTCCGGCTTCGACCACGAGGCGACCTTCGACTCGGCCAGCCGGTCGTCGAGGATCTCGAGCACCAGCTTGAACTTCGGCGCCAGGATCTCGCGGTGGCGCGCCATGTGGGCGCGCACGCCGTCGGCATCGCCGAAGAACTTGAGGTGACGCAGCTGGTTGACCTTGTCCGGGCCGATGGTCTTGAAGCCGAGGTACTTGCTGAACCACGCCAGGTTCTCGTCCGACGACCCGAAGAACGACACGCCGCCGCCGGCGAAGGTGATCTTCGACGTCGAGCCGAGGACGTACACGCGGTTGGGATGCCCGGCCTCGGCGGCCATCTCGAGGACGCGCAGCGGCGTCGGCGGGGCCTCCACGAGGGTGTGCACCGCGTAGGCGTTGTCCCAGTAGATGCGGAAGTCGGGTGCCGCGGGCATCTCGAGCAGACCGCGGGTGACCTCTTCGGAGAACGTGACACCGGTCGGGTTGGAGTAGGTGGGTACCGCCCACAGACCCTTGATGCTCGGGTCGTTGGCGACGAGCTCGGCGCAGAGGCGCACGTCGGGGCCGTCGGGAAGCATCGGCACCGGGATCATCTCGATGCCGAAGCTCTCGGTGATCGCGAAGTGACGGTCGTAACCGGGGGCCGGGCACAGGAACTTGATCTTCTGGCGGCCCCACGGCTCGTCGGAGTCGGCGGTGCCGTGCAGCAGGCCGAAGACGGTGAGGTCGTGCATGAGCTCGAGGCTCGAGTTGCCGAACGCGATCAGGTTCGCGGGATCGACGGCGAGCAGTTCACCGAAGATCTCACGCAGCTCGGGCAGGCCGTTGAGGCCGCCGTAGTTGCGGGTGTCGGTGCCCTTGCCGTCGCGGTAGTCGTCGCCGGGGAGCGAGAGCAGCGCGTTGGAGAGATCGAGCTGTTCGGGAGCGGGCTTGCCGCGGGTGAGGTCGAGTTTCAGACCCAGAGCGGCCAGCTCGTCATAACGCTTCTTCAGATCCGCCTGGGTGTCACGTAGTTGGTCGGCACTCATCGAGTGGTAGTTCAACGTCTGGACCTTCCGCGGCACGACGCCGGTGCGGGTGTCCGACGCCGCAGACCTGAAATATGAATCTGGGATATAGGGGACCCCGCGCACCCGAGAGAGCCCGTTGACCCTTGCTGCCTTCCGGCCCTGGGGGAGTTCACAGGATGCACGCCGCGCGGGATCCGTCGTCCAGTGTAGCGAGGGTTCACAGACGGGTGACACCGGGTGGTCACCACCCCTCGGCGGCCCCGGTCTGCGCAGGCGATGCGGGTGTTAGGCACCCGGGGATACGACGAAGGTCCGCGGTGCGACTCCCTTGCGGGGTTGTGCACCACGGACCTTCGGTGGCGGAGGATAGGGGATTCGAACCCCTGAGGGCTGTTAACCCAACCCGCGTTCCAGGCGAGCGCCATAGGCCACTAGGCGAATCCTCCAACGTCGAGATGATAGCCGCCGGGCGCTCCCACACCCAAACCCGCTTGCCAGGACCTCGGTCGGCACTAGGGTCGGGGGCATGTCCGATTCCTCTCCCATCGTCGTGATCGGAGCGACCGGCGGTCAGGGCGGCGCCGTCCTCGACGCGCTGCTCGACGCCGGTTTCACGGTGCGCGCGGTCGTCCGCGACGCCGTGTCGTCGAAGGCTGCGACGCTCGCCGACCGCGGTGTCGAACTCGCCGTCGGCGACATCGTGAGTGGCGTAGGACTCACCGATGCGTTCACCGGGGCGGCGGGCGCCTTCGCGCTGACGACGCCGTTCGAGTCCGGCGTCGGCGCCGAGGTCGCACAGGGCACCGCGCTGATCGAGGCGGCCACCGCGTCCGCCCTCCCCTATCTCGTCTTCTCGTCGGTGGCCTCGGCCGACCGCGACACCGGAGTCCCCCACTTCGATTCCAAGTTCGAGGTCGAGCGGATGCTCGCCGCCACCGACATCCCGCACACGATCGTCGGGCCGGCCTACTTCTACGACAACCTGCTCGCCGGGTCCGACGCACTCGCCGCCGGCGTGATGCCGATCGCGATGCCCGCAGACAAACCGCTGCAACAGCTCTCGCGCCGCGATCTCGGCCGGTTCGTCACGACGCTGTTCGGGGACCCGGGCGCGTACACCGGTGAACGCATCGACCTCGCCTCCGACCAGCCGACGCCGGCGGAGATGGCGCAGATCGCCGGCGACGTCCTCGGGACCAGGGTGAGCGCGGAATCCTATGATCCCGAACGCATCCCGTCACCCGACATGAGCACCATGTTCCGCTTCCTCGGCGATCGCGGCTACGAGGTCGACATCGACGCACTGCACCGCCGGTTCCCCGGTGTCGGTTGGCAGACCTTCGCGGAGTGGGCGGGCGAGTCACTCCGGCGGTGACCCCGCGACCCAACCCGGCCACCCTCCGACCCGCCGATGCCGCATGATCATCGGGTGCTGCGCATTAGCGACCTCTCCCGGGTGACGAGAGGAATGCCCGAGTGCTCCTAGACGCCGGTCTCGTTCTCGTCGGGCTCGCCGGGCTGGTCCTCGGCGCCGAACTCCTGGTGCGGGGCGGCTCGGCGATCGCCACCCGACTCGGGGTTTCTCCCCTCCTGGTGGGACTCACCATCGTCTCGATCGGGACGAGCATGCCCGAACTGGCGGTCGGCATCGATGCCGCGTTCAGCGACGCCGGGCCACTCGCGGTCGGCAACGTCGCCGGCACCAACATCGTCAACATCCTGCTGATCCTCGGACTCTCGGCGGCCATGGTGCCGCTCGCGCTGGGTCGCCAGACGCTCCGCATGGACCTGCCGACGATGTGCCTCAGCGGCCTGCTGCTGCTGGTCTTGAGCCTCAACGGATCTCTCGGCCGGCTCAACGGCCTCCTCCTGCTGTCTCTCGCGGTCGTCTACACGGCCGCCGCCATCCGCTGGGAACTCAAGCAGCGGGCCACGGCCGTCGAAACCGAGATCGCCGAGGAACTCCCGGCGACCGGCGGGCCGCTCTGGAGCCGGCTCCTCCAACTGCTCGGCGGGATCGGGGTCATCGTCCTGGCCGCCGACTGGCTGGTGCGGGGGTCGGTCTCGATCGCCACCGACCTCGGTGTGAGCGAGGCGTTCATCGGTCTCACCATCGTCGCCATCGGCACGTCGGCACCCGAACTCACCACCACGATCATGTCGACCATCCGCGGCGACCGCGATCTTGCGATCGGCAACCTCATCGGCTCCAGCGTCTACAACATCGTGTTCATCCTGGGGCTCACCGCCGTGATCAAACCGATCGACGTCACCGACGAGCTGATCCGGGTCGACATCCCGCTCATGGCGGCGGCCGCGATCCTCTGCGTACCGGTGTTCCTCTCCGGGCGTCGTGTATCCCGGTGGGAGGGAATCGGTTTCGTCGCGCTCTACGCGGTCTATCTCGGTCTGCTCATCGCCTTTCGGACCTAGAGCCCCGGGACAGGCGAAGGCCATCGGGGTCTCAGTCCCCGATCCGGTTGCCCTTCTCGTCCCAGTGCTCGGCGACCTTCTTGCTGGGCTGCACACGCGGTGGTTCGCCCGGCATCTTCGGATAGCTGGGCGGATAGGGCATGTCCGCCAGCCCGTTCGCATCGTCCTCCTGGACCATCTCGAGCAGTTTCTCGACTCCGCGGCGGTGGTCGGCGATGTCGGCCCACGGATCACCGCGATCCTCCAGCAACTTCGGGACGGTGGCCATGGTGCAGTCGTCGGGATCGACATCGGCCAGTTCGTCCCACGTCACCGGCGTCGAGACCCGTCCGATCGCGCTGCGGCGGACGGAGTAGGGCGAGGCCATCGTGCGGTCGCGGGCATTCTGGTTGTAGTCGATGAAGATCCGTTCCCCGCGTTCCTCTTTCCACCACGAGGTGGTGACCCGGTCCGGGTCGCGGCGTTCCAGTTCACGGGCGATCGCGATGACACAGCGCCGCGTGGCGATGAAATCCCACAGCGGCTCGATGGGGACGTAGACGTGAATCCCGCGCCCACCCGAGGTCTTCACGTAGCCCGTGAAGCCGAGCTCGTCGAGAAGCGGCTTCAGCCCGTCGATCGCCACGTTCCGGACGTCGTCGAAGGTCGTGCCGGGTTGCGGGTCGAGGTCGATGCGGAGCTGGTCGGGATGGTCGTTGTCCGGGTGCAGGGTCGGCCAGGTGTGGAAGGTGACCGTCCCCAGGTTCGCCGCCCACACCAGGTCGGCCGGCACCGTCGGGCGGATGGCGTCCCCGGTTCGTTTGGACGGGAACACGATCGGCGTGGACTGCACATGCTCGGGCCGCTTCTTCGCGATGTGTTTCTGGTAGATCTCCTCCCCCTCGACGCCGTCGGGGAAGCGTTGCAGGAACGTCGGCCGGTCGCGCGTCGCGCGCATGAGCGGACCGTCACCACTGTCGTCGACGCCGAGCGCGAGCGTCCGGTAGTAGCCGACGAGATCCCGCTTGCGGCCACCGTTCTTGCCGAGCTCGGGGAAGTAGATCTTGTCCGGGTTGCTGAGACGGACGGCGACCCCGTCGACGTCGAGCTCTTCTGCGGGAGAACGTGATGCCATCGGTCATTCTCCTTCGAGGACGTCGTGCAGGTCGTAGGTGAGGGGGACCTCGAGCTGGTCGTAACCGCAACTCTCCGGGTCCCGGTCCGGACGCCAGCGGAGGAATTTCACGGTGTGGCGGAAGCGCTGGTTCTCCATCTGGTCGTAGGCGAACTCCGCGACCAGTTCGGGGCGGATCGGAATCCACTCCCCCGACTTCTCCGACCGCCAGCGGGTGGGCTCACCCGGCGACGGTTTGTCCGGGTCGAGGCGCATCGGCTCGAACATCTCCTGTAGCTCGACGCGTTTGGCGTCGGAGAACGCTCCCGCTCCCCCGACCATGCGCAACTCGCCGTCGTCGCCGTAGAGCCCGAGCAACATCGAGCCGATCCCTCTGCCCGACTTGTGGATCCGGTAGCCGAAGATCACGCAGTCCGCGGTCCGCTTGTGTTTGATCTTCAGCATCTCGCGCTTGTTCTCGACGTAGAGTCCGTCGAGCCGCTTGGCGACGACGCCATCGAGGCCTGCGCCCTCGAAGGCGGAGAACCAGTCCTCGGCAACCGACGGGTCGCCGGTCACCCGGCTGACGTGCATCCGTCGATCCCGGCCACCGGGTCCGACCGCACGCAGCAACGCCTCCCGGCGGACCTCGAACGGCTCGTCCTTGACCGACGTCGATTCCAGTGCGAGTGCGTCGAATCCGATGAAGATCGCCGGTGTCTTCTCGGCGAGCATGTTGACCCGCGATTCGGCGGGATGGATCCGCTGCGCCAGCGAATCCCAGTCGAGCCGGTGCGTGTCGCCGATGAGTGCGGGCACCCCGATCTCGCCGTCGAGGACGACCCTGTCCGGCAGCTCGGCCTTTGCCGCGGCCACGACCTCCGGAAAGTACCTGGCCAGGTCTTTCCCGCCGCGGGAACCGATCAGCACCTCGTCGCCGTCGCGGAAGAGCAGCGCGCGGAATCCATCCCACTTCGGCTCGTACGACCAGGCGGTGTCACCGTCGGGCTGCTGCGGCACGGCGGTGACCGCCTTGGCCAGCATCGGGGCTACGGGCGGCATGACCGGAAGATCCATGGCTTCACTGTTCCTCACTTCTCCGGGCGCTGGCAACGACCCGCCCGGAAGTCCGGGCCGACCGCCGGGTCTGGCGCAGAGACAGACCACCGGCGAGATCGGTTCTCATCGCGGGTCGTCGGAGCGACGCGGTAACCTCGACGCGATGTCGACACAGCACGCAGCGGGCCGGTATGCGCCGTCCCCGTCGGGCGACCTCCACGTCGGCAACCTGCGGACCGCCCTGCTGGCCTGGTTGTTCGCCCGCACGACGGGTCGGCGGTTCCTCATCCGCATGGAGGATCTCGACCGCGCGGTCGCCGGCGCCGACGCCCGGCAACTCGCCGACCTCGCCTCGCTGGGCATGGACTGGGAGACCCCCGTCGTCTATCAGACGCAACGACGGGACATCTACGGCCGGATCATCGACCGTCTCCGCAAGGGCGGCCGGACCTTCGAATGCTTCTGCACGCGTCGCGAGATCCTCGAGGCCCCGTCCGCTCCCCACGCACCGCAGGGCGCCTACCCCGGCACGTGCCGGAACCTGACCGACGCCGAACGCGCCGAGAAGATCGCCACCGGCCGGCCGCCCGCGATCCGCATCCTGGCCGACACCACCGAGTTCACCGTCACCGACCTGCTCCACGGCACGTTCACCGGAATGGTCGACGACTTCGTGATCCAGCGCAACGACGGCACCCCCGCCTACAACCTGGCCGTGGTCGTCGACGATGCCGCGCAGGGAGTCGATCAGGTCGTCCGCGGCGACGACCTGCTGTCGTCGGCTCCGCGCCAGGCCTACCTCGCCACGCTGCTCGGCGAGACCACGCCGACCTACGCCCATGTACCCATGGTGCTCAACACCGACGGCGTCCGACTCTCCAAGCGCGACGGTGCGGTGACCCTCGCCGATCTTGCGGCCGACGGGGTTCCGGCCACGACAGTTCTGTCGCACATCGCGCGGTCGCTGGACCTCGCAGACCCCGGCGAGACCGTCGATCTCCACACGCTCGCAAGCCGTTTCGACCCAGACGCACTCCCCCGCGAGCCCTGGTTACTGGGGCCCACGGAGTGGTCGTCCTGACCGCTAAGCGGTCGTCGCCAGCAACCTCTGGAGCAGGTCGTTGAGCGTGATCAATCCGATGGCCCGACCGGAGTCGGTGACCAGCGCGAGGTGGGCCCGGCGTTCACGCATGGCGGCGAGCGCCTCGTAGACCGGTTGCCCGGACTCGAACCTCAGCACCGGACGCATGAGGTCGGCGGCTGTCGCGTCCGGCGCCGCGCGCAGGCTGTCGCGCACGTGTACGACACCGTGAACCGGGCCCCGATCGGCGTCGCGCACCAGCAGCCGCAGATGTCCCGAAATCCGTCCGGCCGTCTGGATCTCGTCGGCACTCGCGGTCGGCAGCACCGCACCCAGCGTGTCACTGGGCGTGACCACATCGCCGAGGGTGAGCGATTCGAGTTCGAGCGCGCTGGTCAGATGCGCGAGATAGCGCTCGTCGAGAGTCCCGACCGTCGCCGAGTGTTCGACGAGGTGACGCAGCGCGTCGCTGTCCTGCCCGGTCGCGACCTGGTCCACGGGTTCGACGCCGACGCGCCGCAGACACCAGTTGGCCAGATGGTTGAGCTGGACGATGATCGGCCTCGTGAGCCACATGAAGGCGCGCATCGGCAGGGCCAGCACGATCGCCGACCGCTCCGGGTGCGCGATCGCCCATGACTTCGGGGCCATCTCGCCGACCACCAGGTGCAGGAAGGTCACGATGATGAGCGCCAGCACGAAGCCGACGATGTCGGCGGACCAGTACGGCAGGCCCCAGTTCTCGAACAGCGGCGTGAGCCAGTGGTGGACTGCGGGTTTGGTGACCGAACCCAGCGCGAGTGTGCAGATCGTGATGCCGAGCTGTGAACCCGCGAGGAGTACGGACAGCTCCGATGCACTGCGCAGGGCGGCACGGGCGCTGCTGCTCGTCGCAGCCTCGTCCTCCAGACGGTGGCGTCGGGCCGCGATCAGTGCGAACTCGACGGCGACGAAGAAGGCACTCGCCGCGATCAGCGCGACGGTGATCACCCCGATGACCCACGGGTTATCCATTGTCGGTCTCCCGTCCGGTGTCCGATGCCGTTGCGTCGGTGCTCACTTCGGTCCCGAGTGACATCGACACCAGAGCCGGCACATGCTTGTCCACCTCGAGCACCTCGACGTGCACCACGCGGGGTGGCGCCTCCTCGTCGTCGAGGAGCGAGGCCGGATCGGGATCGATCGTGATCTCGACGGTCTCCCCGACCTCGGGTAGTCCCACGAACTCGGCGATCACCAGGCCGGCGATCGTCTCGTAATCGCCCTCGGGCAGTTCCCATCCGATCGCCCGGGACACCTCGTCGACGTGGGCGTCACCGCGGACCCGCCAGCCGTCGGCGGTCTTCTCGATCGCCGCGGAGGTCTCCGGGTCGTGTTCGTCGTCGATCTCGCCGACCAGTTCCTCGGCGATGTCCTCGGCGGTCACGACGCCGGCGAAACCGCCGTATTCGTCGATGACGATGGCCATCTCCTCATGGGCGGTGGCGAGGTTCTCCAGGACCTCCGGCAACGGCAGGGTCGACGGCACCACGACGGCGCGGCGGCAGAGATCACCCGCGGTGGCCGTCGGAACGGCCTTCGAGGGTTCCTTTTTGAGCGCATAGGACCATTCGAGGAGGTCGGGGAGATGGACGACGCCGAGCACCTCGTCGTCGTCCCCGGCGACCGGGTAGCGGGTATGCCCGGTGCTCATCAGCGCGAGCACCTCGGACGCGGGCAGCGACGCATCCACCTGGTCGGTGTGCGGACGCGGGATCATCGCGTGTTCGGCTGTGCGCGTGGGGAACTCCAACACGCGGTCGAGTAGTACGGACAGATCCTCGGGCAGCTCACCGGCGTCGCGGGACTCGGCGACGATGTGTTCGAGGTCGCGGACCGACGCCGAGTGCTCGACGTCGTGGACCGGCTCGATGCGCAGGGCGCGAAGCAACAGGTTCGATGCCTTGTCGAACAGTGCGATCAGCCAGCCGAAGACGGCCAGATAGATCGTGGTCGACCGGGCGAGCCACAGCGCGACCGGTTCCGGTCGGGCGATCGCGAGGTTCTTGGGGAACAGCTCACCGAAGACCATCTGCACCACGGTGGAGAACAGGATCGCGATGATCGTGCCGATCACGACACCGACGCCCACGGGAATGCCGACGTTGCCAAGCAGGTCGCCCACGCCGGAACCGATCAGTGGTTCGGCGACGTAGCCGACGAGCAGGCCGGTGACGGTGATGCCGAGCTGGGCTCCGGACAGCATGAAGGAGGTGCGCCGGGTGACGGAGAGTGCGCGTTCGGCGGCGGCGTCACCGGATTCGGCGCGCGCCTTCAGGCGGGAGCGGTCGACCGCCATGAAGCCGAATTCCTGGGCGACGAAATAACCGGTGACGGCGGTGATCGCGAGGACCACGAGAATTCCCAGGAAGATTCCGAGAACGGTCAGCATGTCGCCATCCGATCAGCGCCGACGCCTGGGGCGCCGGGAGGGGACTCGCAGAGGACTGCGGGGCCGGAGTCCGGATCAGGGTCCGGTTCGGGGCAGGGTGCGGACGGGTGTCGTCGGCGTTTTCGGCGCTTTGCGCGTCTCATCGTCTCTCTCGCTGGTACTCGAATACCCCTACAGGGTGCCGAGTGTTCGGGGGTGTTCGCAACCTCGTTGCGATGGGTTCACAACGAATCACCGTGGCGCACGGTTCCGGCACGTGACCCACCCCACGCCGATTGTCGACCCTTCAGTCCCGCGTCGAACCGTAGTAGCGCCGCAGGAACTCGTCGCGGTACTCGACGTACGTGCCGTTCTCGATCGCCTGTCGGGCGCGGTCGACCAGCGTGACGATGAACGACACGTTGTGCAGGGTCGCCAGCGTCGGGCCGAGACCCTCCTTCGCCTTGAACAGGTGATGCAGGTAGGCGCGGCTGTATTGCGAGCTGTAATTCTCGATCTCGGGATCGAGTTGCCGGAAGTCGTTGCGGTACTTCGCATTCGTGATGTTGTAACGACCGTCGAGCGAGTAGATCGCACCGTTGCGGGCGACGCGCGTCGGTGACACGCAGTCGAAGGTGTCCACGCCGTTCTCGATGGCGGTGAAGATGTCATCGGGTTCGCTGATGCCCAGCAGGTGCTTGGGCGCGTCCTCGGGCAGTTCGTCGTTGACCCACCCGACGATGGTGCCCAGGTTGTGCTTCTCGAGCGCGCCGCCGATGCCGTAGCCGCCGAAGCCCTTGCCGCCGGCCTCCCGGTCGGCCTCGCTCAGCGCGACGAGATCGCGGGACGCCTTGCGCCGCAAATCCTCGTACTGGGCTCCCTGGATCACACCCCACAACGCCTGCTGGGGCCGATGTGCACGCTCGACACTCAGTCTGTTGTGCTCGGCCAGGCACCGGATTGCCCACAGCCGGGTACGCTCCAGCGAATTCTCCTGGTACGCACGGGTGTTCATCAACGTGGTGAGCTCGTCGAAGGCGAAGATGATGTCGGCACCGAGCTGGTGCTGAATCTGCACCGACACCTCGGGGGTGAAGCGATGCGACGAACCGTCGAGGTGCGACTTGAAGGTCACCCCGTCGTCGTCGACTCGCGACAGACGTTCCTTGCCCTCGGCGATGAGCGAGTCGTCGGGGCTGACCTCCATCGCGATGACCTTCTTGAAGCCGGCGCCGAGCGACATGACCTGGAATCCGCCGCTGTCGGTGTAGGTCGGGCCCGACCAGTTCATGAAGGCACCGAGCCCGCCGGCCTGATCGATGATCTCGGGGCCCGGCTGCAGGTACAGGTGGTACGCGTTCGCGAGGACGGCCTGCGCACCCAACTCGGCCACCGACTCGGGCAGAACGGTCTTCACCGTCGCCTTGGTACCCACCGGCACGAAGGCGGGGGTCTGGATCGCGCCGTGCGGGGTGCTGATCACCCCGGTGCGGCCGCGGGTGCCGGGCAGGGTGGTGCCGACGGTGTAGGCGGGGTCGGCGACTTCGGTTCCGGTACTGCTCACCGGTGCATCCTCCCAGGTCGGTGGCCTCCACCCAAACCGACGACGCCGCCGTCGGCCCCGTCTGCGCCCTCGACGACCTATCGCTCCGGCGTTCCGGCATTCGATACGGTGGGGACCATGTCGTGCAGAACGCGCCGCGCCATCGCCTCCGGGGCCAGGGTCGCCACCACCGCACTCGGCCTGTCGTTGGCCCTGTTCACACTGTCCGCGTGCGGTTCGGAACAGGATGTCACCGACACCTCCGCGAGCGGCGGGAACGGCGCTGTCGCTTCGGCGGAGCAACCCGCCGACGCCCGGTCGACCTCCGCACCCGTCGTCCCGGGTCGCAAGCCCGCGTCGGCCCGTCCCAACTCGGTCACCTCTGGTGCCGACGCGGACGAATCGACTCAGGGCGGCCCCGGCACCACCTGCGGCAGCATCCCCGGCCCCGACGGCGCGCTGCGTGTTCTGGTCCTCGCCGGCGACGTCGACTGCGACCAGGCGAAGTCGATCGCCGACGAGTACGGCCCCAAGATCGTCAGCGGCACGCAGCAGTCGGTGAGCGGCTGGACCTGTGGGCCGTCGGCACTACAGGGCGTGCTCGCCGCCTGCCAGAAGGACACGACGGTCATCGGTTTCGCTCCCTGACCCCAACTCGCTTGACCCTCACGCGACGTCAGACCCCAAGGTTGCTCATGTGAGTGAAGAGAAGCACCACCCGCTCCGCACTCCTGCGTCGGACCTGACCGTTGGCGTCGTCGCGGGGATGGTCGGAGTCAGTGTCCGCACACTGCACCACTACGACCAGATCGGTCTGGTGACGCCGTCGCGCCGCACGCCTGCGGGATACCGCGTCTACGACGACGCCGACGTCGCACGGCTCTACCGTGTCCTCACCTATCGCGAGCTGGGCTTTTCACTCGGGCGGATAGCGACCCTGCTCGACGATCCCGATGCCGACGAACTGCATCAACTCCGCGCGCAGCACGAGCTGCTCACCGACCGGATCGATCACTTGCACCGGATGGTCGCAGCGGTGGAGGAGATGATGATGTCGAAGAAGCAGGGGATCCAGCTGTCCGCGGCCGAGCAACGCGAGATCTTCGGCGACGACTGGCGCGGCGAGGAGTACGCGGCGGAGGCCGAGGAACGGTGGGGCGAGACCGACGCGTGGCAGGAGAGCCGCAAGCGCGTCGCCCGGTTCTCGAAGGAGGACTGGCGGCAGATCAAGGCCGACGCCGATGACCTCGAACGGCGCCTCGCCGACGCGATGCTCCGCGGACTCACACCCGGTTCCGCCGAAGCCGATGCCCTCGCCGAGGAGCACCGCGCACAGATCGGCCGGTTCTACGACTGCACCCACGAGATGCACGTCGGGCTCGCCGACATGTACGTCGCCGACCCGCGTTTCACCGCGCACTACGACGAACAGGCGCCCGGGCTCGCCGTCTACCTGCGCGAGGTCATCCGGGCCAACGCCGAGAAACACCTCTGATCACGACGCCGCCCGGTCTCCGGTCATTCGTCCAGGTAGCGCTTCCGGAGCAATTCCGGCACAGCGGGATCCAGCCCCAGGCCGTCGCGGAAGTAACCCTCGATGTCGCCGAACTGCACGGTCATCTCCTCGAAAGCTCCCTCGAGGTAGTTCCGCTGGACGCCGAGGATCGGCTTCAACACCTCGGGGTCGCCGCCGGCCGTCTGGAACGCGGCGAAGACCGGGTGCAGTGCCGGGATGAGCTCGTCGTTGGTGAGCAGGTAGTCCTCGAACACCTCGTCACGTCCGACACCGAGCACAGAGAGGAAGGTGGCAGCGGCCCAGCCGGTCCGGTCCTTGCCGGTCGTGCAGTGGAACAGTGCCGCTCCCGGCTGCACGGGCTCGGCGAGTGCGCTGAACAGCCGGTGGTAGGCCGCATGGGCGCTGGGCAGGGTCAGGATCTGTCGGTAGGTGGCCTCCATCAGCTCCGCCGCCTTACCTCCACCGAGCGCATCGCTCACCGCGGCGACCGCGGCCGGATCGGCGACCACCTCGTTGAGACGGGCCGGGATCGCGGTCGACGAATCGGCCAGCACGTCCAAGGGGACCTCTGCGACGCCGGGCAGTGCCGGGTCCGGCGCAGCCGAACGCTCGGCAACCGTGCGGAGGTCGTAGACGGCCGTGATACCCAGCGCGTCGAACTTGGCGAGGTCGTCACCGGCCAGTCGGTGGAGCTCGGTGGACCGGAAGACCAGACCGGGTCGGACCCGGCGTCCATCGGCGGTCGTCCATCCGCCGAGGTCCCGGAGATTCGGCACGGTGGAAAGAGACAAGGCGTGGGCGTGGGTGAGGTCGGTCATGACGAGAGATTCTGACAGGCCGATCCGACGACGATTGGGTCCAGCGACCGAAATGTGGCACCGATTCACACACCGCAAACCTGGTGAGGCACTTCGGTGGCGTCGCGACGACGAGAAGTTAACGCGAACTATGGTGTTACTCCCGGGTAACGGCAATATCGTGCCGTCTTCGGAGATTGCCCTGGCCCAGCCATTCTTTCCCCCGGAAAGGGGACACCGAAACCCAGTCCGCGGGATTCCGGACACATCATGAGGATTACGGCCGTTCACCCCAAACGTGCTGTTCGCGGACGTAGCGGGCACTTCGAACCGGACCCCGGAGCCGTTACAGGTTGCCGGGGCGAATTTCGTGCCAGGTTCGCCCTCTGTGACCTGCGCGTTCGCATTGATATGCCGGATATGCCTGGGCTAAGTTCCAACGTATGTCCAGCAAAGTGACTGTTCACGGTCGCACACTCATCCGAGTCACTCGGGTATTCGACGGGACGTCCCAAGGACTGGTCGACGGCACAGACCCACTCATCAAGGGCGAAGCCGCGCGAATCTTCAAGAACCTCTGAATTCACCCCCAGCCTGTCGTACTGCTCACCGGCGGTACGGCAGGCAAGTCGGTTATGCCGACACAACGACAGAAAGTTGGACGATGTGGTCTTCGGATCGGGCGGCAGCGATGCGTGATGCCCCGGAGCCTGGCGGCACCCCCTCTGACGCGACCCTGATCGAAGCCCACGGACTCTCCGTGGATGCCTCCTGGGGCCACATCTACGGCCCGGTCGATTTCCAGATCCGGTCCGGCGGGGTCACCGTCCTCGCCGGACCGGAAGGTCGAGGCCGCACCGCACTGCTCCTCACTCTCGCAGGTCGCATGAAGCCGACCAAGGGTGAACTCGTCGCCTTCGACCGGTCGAACGACGCCCACCATCTGTTCAAGAACGCCGCCGTCGCATGGATCGACGAGGTCGACGAGATCGAGCAGACCATCCGGGTCAGCGACGTCATCACCGAGCAGATCCGGTGGTCGGCGCCTTGGTACAAGTGGGTCACGCCCGCACGCGAGGAAGACCTCGAACGCATCTGTCGGCCCGTCTTCGGGCCCTATCCCCTGCCCGCGATGGAATCGTTCGTCGAGGAGCTCCCCGAGCTGACCGCCGCGCTCTTCCGGATCGCCGTGGGCAACCTGCGGCGCCCGCCGCTGCTGGTCGTCGGCGGGGTGGACAACCTGACCCGTCGCGAGAACCAGGTCCATCTCATGGACCGGCTGGTCGACCTGGGCCGCGCCCAGACGGTGATCACCGCCGACATCAACGCCGTGTCCCCGGCCGGCGGCGTCCGCGACGTCATCCCCGTCGACAACCTCACAGATGGCCAGTTCGTCGGCCTCGAGCACGAAGATCGGACGTAGGAACATGTTTGCCGCATTCTCGCCGGGCAGCGACATCAAGCGTTACTACCGGGGCCGGATGCCCCGGCTGGCGCTCGTGGTCATCATGCTCATGCCTCTCCTCTACGGCGCGATGTACCTGTGGGCGTTCTGGAATCCGTTCGCCGCCGCCGACAAGATCCCGGTCGCACTCGTCAACGAGGACACCGGCGCGGTCGTCGAGGGGCAGAAGCTAGACGCCGGCTCCCAGGTGGCCGCCGGACTGATCGAGTCCAAGCAGCTCGACCTGCACGAGGTCTCCGCCGCCGAGGCCGCCGACGGCGTCGCGCACGGCAAGTACTACTTCTCGATCACGCTGCCCGCCGACTTCAGCAAGGCGATCGCCTCACCCACGAGCGACAAGCCGCGTTCGGCGCCGCTGGTGTTCACCTACAACGACGCCAACAACTACCTGGCGACGATCATCGGTCAGGACGCCGCCCAGCAGGTCGTCAACAAGGTCAGCGCACAGGTCGGCGCGCAGACGTTCGAGATCGTCCTCAACGAGGTCGGGGACCTCACGCCCAAGCTGACGGAAGCGGCCGACGGCGCGAACGAACTTGCCGCCGGTCTGAAGACCGCCGACTCGGGCGCTCAGGAGCTCGCGTCCGGTCTCGGCCAACTCGACTCCGCACTGATCAAGGCCACCGATCCCCTGCTCAACGCACTCGGCGCCGACCAGACCGGTCTGTCCTCAGCCGAGGTGAATGCGGCCGCAGATCGACTCGCCCGCAATGCCGGAGCGGCGTCGAACGAACTCACGACCGCCGCGAATCAGCAGTCGCAGGCCAGCAAGGGCCTCGACTCGGTCATCGCCCAGCTGAGTTCGTCGCCGGATCCCACGATGCGATCTCTCGCCAATGCCCTTTCCCCCGCACAACAGTTCCTGCGCACCAGCGGACTCGGACCGGACGCGAACAACCAGCTCACCCAGCTGAACAACGACGCCAACGTGCTCTCGCAGCAGCTCGGCAATCCGAACAGCCCCCTCCGCCTCGGCCTCACCCTCGTCGAGAACGGCGGCCTTCGCAACGACATCCTCGCCGCACGCGGTGCCGCCAACGAACTGAAGAGCGGCTCAGCCGAACTCAGCTCTGGCCTCGGTGAGCTGAGCGCGGGTGCCGACGAACTGGCGTCCGGTCTGGAAGAAGGGGTCAAGGCCATCCCGTCCTGGACCAACCAGGAGAAGACGGAGATCGCCAAGACGCTGGCGCAGCCCGTCGAGTTGCAGGAGGACTACACGCACGAGGCCCCGACCTTCGGTACCGGCTTCGCTCCGTTCTTCATGTCCCTGGCATTGTTCGTCGGCGGCATCATCACCTGGATGTTGTTGACTCCGCTCCAATCCCGCCCGATCGTTCAGGGCTTCTCCTCGCTGCGCGTCGTATTGGCCTCGTACACACCCGCTTTCGCCATCGGTTTCATCCAGGCCACCGTGCTGTACACGGTGGTCACCTTCGCGGTCGGTCTCCGTGCCGAGTACCCGATAGCCACGTTCCTGTATCTGTTGCTCGTGGTCGCCACCTTCATGGCGATGATCCAGATGTTCAACGCCGTCTTCGACGTCGCGGTCGGACGTGTTGTGACACTGGCGTTCCTGATGGTCCAGCTGGTGTCCGCCGGTGGTATCTATCCCGTGCCGACCACGGCCACGCCGTTCCAGTACATCCACTACGTAGACCCGATGACCTACACGGTGGAGGGCCTCCGACAACTCACGGTCGGCGGCATCGACTACCGACTGTGGCTCGCCATCGGTGTCCTCAGCGGAATCACCTTGGGCTGCCTGGCCATCTCGTCGTGGGCCGCCCGCCGAAACCGCCAGTACACGATGGACCGTCTGTATCCGCCGGTGGAAGTCTAGGGAGGTCAAGACAGACAAGCCCCCGTGACTGTCGTCTACCTCGAGTAGATCGCTTCAACCGCCCCCATTTTCGGTATTGAGCGCCTTAGCATCTGAACACCAGGAGGAATACATGACACCTAAATCGAACTCGCAAGCCCGCGCCACGACCAACATCGGCGACAACCTGAACCTGCGGACCGTCTTCACACGCCCGGGCGAGGCCACCGATCTGCCCAAGTTCTCGATGGCCGACGACATGCTGTTGCCCGAGACCGCCTACCAGATCGTCCACGACGAGGCGATGCTCGACGGCAACGCCCGCCTGAACCTCGCAACCTTCGTGTCCACCTGGATGGACGACGAGGCGAAGAAGCTCTACTCCGAGACCGTCGACAAGAACATGATCGACAAGGACGAGTACCCGCAGACGGCCGCCATCGAGGACCGCTGCTGGAAGATCCTCGCCGATCTGTGGCACAACCCGAACGTCGACAACGCCATCGGCACCTCGACCATCGGTTCGTCGGAGGCCTGCATGCTCGGCGGCCTGGCCCTCAAGCGTCACTGGCAGGCCCGCCGCAAGGCCGAGGGCAAGTCCACCGAGACCCCGAACCTGGTGCTGTCCACCGCTGTTCAGGTCTGCTGGGAGAAGTTCTGCAACTACTTCGAGGTAGAGCCGCGCTGGGTGCCGATCAGTCCCGAGCACATGGTCCTCGACGGCCATGAGCTCGAGAAGTACGTCGACGAGAACACCATCGGCGTCGTCGCCATCATGGGCCAGACCTACACCGGCATGTACGAGCCGGTGAAGCAGATCGCCGCCAAGCTGGACCAGATCCAGGCCGACACCGGCCTGGACGTGAAGATCCACGTCGACGGCGCGTCGGGCGCCATGATCGCTCCGTTCTGCCAGCCCGACCTCGAGTGGGACTTCCGCGTCGACCGCGTCGTCTCCATCAACACCTCGGGCCACAAGTTCGGCCTGGTCTACCCGGGTGTCGGCTGGATCGTGTGGCGCGACACCGAGGCCCTGCCGGAGAGCATGGTCTTCCACTGCAGCTACCTCGGTGGCGACATGCCCACCCTGGCACTGAACTTCTCGCGCCCCGGCGCCCAGGTGCTGCTGCAGTACTACCAGTTCCTGCGCCTCGGCCGTGAGGGCTACCGCCAGGTCCAGCAGGGTTCGCTCGACGTCGCGCAGTGGCTGTCGTCGGAGATCGCCAAGATCGACGCCTTCGAACTCGTCAGCAAGGGCGACACCATCCCGGTCTTCGCATGGCGCCTGAAGTCGGGTCACACCGACAACTGGAACCTCTACGACCTGTCGGATCGCCTGCGCATGAAGGGCTGGCTGGTCCCGGCCTACCCGATGGCCGACGACCTCGCCGACCTGACCGTGCAGCGCATCGTCGTCCGCGCCGGCCTGAGCCACGACCTCGCTCGTGCACTCATCGCCGACATCCAGACCGAGGTCGACTTCCTCGATCGTCTCGAGGGCCCCATGCCGGTCGAGGGCGAGCGCTCGCACTTCCACCACTGATCGCGTAGCTCTTCCGCGACCCCCCGACGTGTCCCCGGCCTGGCATCCCCTTCCAGGCCGGGGACGCATCGTCGCATACACAGACAGGTAGACAATGAGTATTGCCGCGTCAGCCCCCAGGCGCAGCACGTTCTTCATCCCGACCCTGAACAAACAGTGTTGGGGCTTCATGATCGGGTCCGCGCTCTTCGCGTTGAGTGCGGCGCCGGGCTTCGGCAGCTGGGCCGGAGCGTCGGCCGTCAATCTGTGCTGCTTCATCGGTGCGTGGTTCTTCACCGCCGCCGGGCTGATCCAGCTGATCCTGAGTGGCCCCGTGACGACCAAGGTCGACTACGGCAGCGGCATCATGGTGCGCGCCGACTGGCTCGCGGCGTCGACCCAGTCGTTGGGAACGATCCTGTTCAACGTGAGCACCACCGCGGCACTCACCGCGCATTCGATTCCCTCCCAGAGAGAGTTCGTCTGGTCTCCGGACGCCGGCGGATCGATCCTCTTCCTCGTCAGCGGCTTCATGGCCGTTCGCGGCTACCGGCACGCACACAAGTTCTTCGATCCGGGTTCGGCCGGCTGGTGGTCGGTGCAGATCAACCTCATCGGATGCGTCGCCTTCGGCGTCGCCGCGGTGGGCGCCTACGTGTCCAAGGGCGGAGTCACGGTCGACACGGCGATGGCGAACTGGGGAACCTTCATCGGGGCGATCTGCTTCTTCCTGGCGTCCCTCGTGGTCCTCCCGGCCTGGAACCGGAACTCCTCGGGTGAGTCGGCATGACCGGATCACGTACACAACCGGATCCCGGCGGGGGCGCAGCGGCACCGGGGAGCCGGGGATGACCGAGTTGTTCCGGAACGACGTCTCGTCGGCACCCCTGCCCCCGAAGGTGATCGCGGCGTGGGAGCGACGGGTCGGCGTGCACCGCAGCAACATACCTGCCGAACCGATCCGACTCACCGGACCCGACGGCATGCGCGACTTCGGGCAGCACGTCGAGGTGCAGACCGATGACCCCGGTTCGTTCGACTCGCTGATGTACGTACGTCAGCTCTCGATGATCGGCACCTTCTGCAGCTTGCACACCCCGCTCCAGGTGTCGCGGAACCCGCGCCTCATCTCCGAGCAGCCCTCCGAAGACCTGGTCATCGGGGTTCACACCCTGGAGGGCAGGCACATCATCCGCCAGGGGTCACGCGATTTCGCCTATGGCCCCGGACAACTCGCCTTCGTCAGCAACGCCTCCCCCTATCTCGAGCGGACCTTCGAGATCAATGACCCTGCGGGCCTGGTGATCCCGCTCGAACTCCTCGGGAACCAGCGCCGTGTCGCCGAACAGGCCCGCCGGCCGGTCGCCTCCCACACCCTCCTGGCGCGCGCGACCGCCTCGTTCATCCTGCAGTTCGCGTCCGACACCGCAGTCGGCGTGACCGAACCCGACCCGGACACGGAGATGGCCGCCATCGAACTCGTTCGCGCTGCGCTCGGACAGCTCGACTACGACAACCGACAGATCACCGACAACGCCCTGTTCGTGCGGGAGGCGGTCTCCGACCTCATCGAGCGTCACCATCGCGACCCGTCGTTCACCCCGAACGCGATCGCCCGCTACCTGCACATCAGCCGCCGTCAGCTGTACCGGCACTTCGAGGACACCGAGGACTCGTTGGCCGCACGCATCGCCGACCGCAGACTCAAGACCGCCTGCGAACTCCTCCGGACGCGTCCGGACATGGCGGTCTCCGAGGTGGCGAGGGTCTCCGGTTTCCCGTCGAGTCCCACGATGCGCAACCGATTCCGGGCCGAACTCGGAATCGGACCGAGCGAGTATCGTGCCCGGGCGGCCGCCGAGGCCGACGCCGTGGAGGACTGGGGATCACCGACCTCGTGACGCCCGGCTGAGGCGGACCTCAGCTGAGCAGGGCCTGCGCCACCCGCTCCAACGCGGCGACGCGACTTCCCTTGACCAGCACTGCATCTCCTTCGCCGAGGTCGCCCAGCGCGGCAACCGCCTCGTCGACTCCGGAGGTGTGGCGCGCGGTGTCGCCGTAGTCGGGTTCGTCGACCGCGATGACCTCGATGCCGAGCTCGTGCGCCTCGAGCGCGATCGCGTGGTGCTGGGCCGGGGAATCCGATCCGAGTTCCGCCATGGTGCCGAGAACGGCAACCCGCCGCCCGGCCGGCAGCGCGGCAAGCGACTTCAGAGCCGCCGACATCGACGTCGGGTTCGCGTTGTAGGCATCGTTGAGCACGATCGTGCCGTCCGCGGTCTTGGCGAGTTCCATTCGCAGACCGGACAATTCGGCGGCCGACATGCCGTTCGCGATGTCCTCGACGGACACTCCGAGACCGCCGCCGGCCGCAGCGGCCGCGAGCGCGT
Source organism: Gordonia metallireducens (assembly GCF_021245825.1). Classification (NCBI taxonomy): domain Bacteria; kingdom Bacillati; phylum Actinomycetota; class Actinomycetes; order Mycobacteriales; family Gordoniaceae; genus Gordonia; species Gordonia metallireducens. Next base: position 23,385 of record NZ_JAJQJP010000030.1, read on the forward strand.
TGGGCACCTGATGCTCCCCTCGCGCGCCGAGTCGCACGTCGGTCGAACCCCACGGCGTGTGCAGCCGGAAGGATGCTCGCAGCTCGTCGTCGACGACGATGTCCGACGCGTACACGTCGGCATCCGGCGACAGGCCGTACCGCAGCACCCGCGCCGAGGCGCGATCCGCCATCGCCGCGACGTACCGGTGGTCGGCGTTCAGAACGGCGATCCCGTCGGCCGGGAGGGACTCGACCAGCTCCCCCTTCGCGCGGGCCACCGATTCGATGTCCCCGAACAACTCGAGGTGGACGCCTTCGACGCGCGTGATCACACCGACGGTCGGGCTCGCGATGGAGCACAGCAGGTCGATGTGGCCGATCCCCCGTGCACCCATCTCGAGGACCACGGCCTCGACGTCGTCGGCTGCACCGGCCAGGGTCAGCGGGAGGCCCAGTTCGTTGTTGAAGGACTTCTCGCTCGCCGCGGTGCGGTAGGTGGTCTGCAGGACGCCGGCGAGGAGATCCTTGGTGGAGGTCTTGCCGACCGAGCCGGTGATGCCCACGACGCGGTCGGGGATGCGGCGGCGGACCGCGCGACCGAGGTCGGCGAGGGCGAGGGCGGTGTCGGCGACGCGGATGGCAGTACCGCGGGCGACCTCGTCGCGGGAGGTGAAGTAGGCCGCCGCGCCGCTCTCGAGGGCCGACGGGATGAAGTCGTGACCGTCCCGCTCGGCCACGATCGGCACGAACAGCTGCCCCGGCCGGACGTTGCGCGAGTCGATGCTCGCCCCGTCGATCTGCACGTCGGGACCGATCAACTCGCCGCCGACGGATGCTGCGACCTCACTCGCCAAGAAATGCACGACCTCACGCTAGCCGACGGCGGTCGACCGGCTTCCCGAGCCGTCATGGTGCTGACCTCGATACGCGGCGGCCTCACTCCGTTCGGTCGTCGCTACTCGGCCGGCAGAGGGCCATCCCCCGCTGGTTGAGCAGGCGACGAGCGCAGCGAGGAGCCAGGTGCCCTCGCTGGTTGAGCAGGCGGCGAGCGCAGCGAGGAGCCGGGTGCCCTCGCTGGTTGAGCAGGCGACGAGCGCACAAGGGGCCGGGTGCCCTCGCTGGTTGAGCAGGCGACGAGCGCAGCGAGGAGCCGTGTCGAAACCCACAACCGGCCAGTCCACCCCGAGAACTCGGTTGCCGGGGGCCGTATCGTGACATGCATGTCTTCGCGGCTCCTGCGTCTTGTGGTCCTCTATGGCGGGGTCTCCGCCGAACATGATGTGTCACGGGTCACAGCCGCGCACGTTCTCGCCGCCGCTGACCGGGCAAAATACGACCTGGTCCCCATCGGGATCGCCAAGGACGGCACCTGGCTGCGCAACGACAAGGCCATGGCCGCGATCGCCGACGGCACCCCGCTCCCGGACGTCCTGGAGGTGGCGGGCAGCGTCGTCGACCCGCTGACCGAACTCCGTGGTCACGCCGATGAGGCCATCACCGTCGTGTTGCCGCTGCTGCACGGTCCGCACGGCGAGGACGGCACCATCCAGGGGATGCTCGAGCTGTTCAAGCTGCCGTACGTCGGCGCCGGGGTGCTCTCGTCGGCGCTGTGCATGGACAAGGCGATGGCGAAGATCGTCGCCGCCCAGGCCGGCATCCCGCAGTGCAAATGGGTGGAGTTCCGCGACGGCGTCGACGACCCGGACACCATCGTCTCCCGGGTTGTCGAAGACCTCGGACTACCGGTGTTCGTCAAGCCCGCGAACCTCGGATCGTCGGTCGGCATCTCCAAGGCGCACGACGAGCGCGAGCTGGACGCCGCGATCAACCTGGCCCTGCGCTACGACAACGTGGTGATCATCGAGGAGGCCGTCACCGGTCGCGAGATCGAGGTGGCCGTCCTCGGCGACACGGCACCCGAGACGTCGGTGCCCGGCGAGATCGAACCCGGCAGCGAGTTCTACGACTACGAGGACAAGTACGTCACCGGCGCGGCGAAGCTCGTCATCCCGGCCGCCCTGCCCGACGCCGTGATCGCGGAGGCCAGGGAGCTCGCGGCCCGGACCTTCACGGCGATGCGCTGCACCGGTATGGCCCGGGTGGACTTCTTCTACGAGGCCGACGGCCGCGGGTGGCTGCTCAACGAGGTCAACACCATCCCCGGGTTCACCCCGGGTTCGATGTACCCGAAGCTGTGGGAGGCCACCGGCGTGCCCTACGCCGATCTCATCGATCAGCTCGTCACCTTCGCGCTCGAGGTCCACCGGCGCCGCGTCGGGTTCTCGACCGAGCACTGAGGCCGGCACGGCGACCCCTGCAGCGGTCGGCATCGCTGCAGGGGCTTTTTCGCTACCGATCCACGCTTTCGTCAGACGTCGACGACGTCGTAGACGTCCTCGGCGGGCGCCGAAAGAAGCCGTTCGGCCATCTCCTGCTTCAGGACCGTCAGCCGTCGTTCCTCGGTCTCGGTCCGGGAGGTCTGACGACCCAGTCGGATGAACTCGTCGGTGACAAAGCCCTCACGGATCTCCAGCCGGACGCGCCTGTCGCGGTAGCAGAGTTCGAAGACGTAGCGCTCGAGCGTCTCTCCGCGATCGTTGCGTTCCAGTGACGAGTCGACGGAGTACCGGTCCTCGGTCACCGCGCGCGTCACCATCTCCATGGTGTCCCGGACGCCCGGACCCCGGTGGGCCGTCGCCACGTGGATGTCTCGGCGTTCGACGGTTCCGTCGGCACCGAGCATCGGCAGTGCGCGTTCGAGCACCTTGTACGCGTGCGCCACTCCGCCGGGGAAGCCCGGGCCGTGGTAGAGCATGACGTCGTCGATGCTGTAGGACAACGTCTTTCCCTGGTCGACGAGTGTCAGATCTGTCATCTGGTGACCTCCTGGTCGTTGAGCGGGCGCGACGTGCGCGCCTGGGCGGCCGCGAACTGCGGGAGCCATGGCATGAACCCGTCGAGAAACCGTTCGGTCGCGGGCATGAAGTAGGCACCGAAGTGCGACATCGGATCAAGTGTGGAAACCACAAGTGTGCCGGGGGTGGTCACCTCGTCGATGTAGAGCAACGTCTCCCCGGTCGGCAGATTGACCAGCGCCTCCGCACCGGCGGGTGGCTCGAGGACGCCGTGGTAGTGCCATGTGCAGGCCTTCAGATCGAGCCGACCGAAGAGGGAGTGGTCCGGTCGGGGGGATCGCAGCCCCATGTCGGCACCGTCCTCGAGCCACCACCAGTAATTGGTCGGACGATGCGCCCACCTCACGCCGGGAAGGAAGTCCGCGAAGGGCTCCCCGCCACTGAAAGCGACTACGGTGCCACCCGATTCGAGGAACTCGAGGATTCGTGGCGCCGCCGCGTTCAGGTGTCCGCGATGAATCCGCTCCGGGATGATGACGGCGTCGTAGCCGCGCAGGTCGGTGGTGGCGAGCTCGGGGAGATACAGCAGACCACCAGTGAGGTGTTGGCCGTACTTCTCGATGGTCAACGCCCGATGGTGGTGGGCATTACCACCGTAAACCGCGGCAACCCCGGAACCTGTTCCCGTGGAGGGACTCTCGGGCAACTCTTCCCGAGGGTCGGTGGGTGCGTTACCTGCCGGACGCGGTCTCGCACGCAGGTCGGCGACCTCGTCGCACGCCCATCGTGCGAGCTGCGACGGGATCTGCGCGGCGGTACTGTCCTCGATCCCCGAGGAGTAGGCGAACAGGTCAGCCGTCGCATGGACGAAAACGGTGCCTGCGGTCGACACGCGGTCGATGTAGGTGACCGGCTGTCCACCGATGAGCCGCACGAGGATCTCGGCGCCGTCGGGCACCGGATGGTGACCGCGCGCGAAGAATCCTCGGACCCCGCGGCGGGTGTCCATGTCGAGCTTCGTCACCCCGGCAAAGATGGGGTGCTCCGCGACCTCGGCGACCTCGTACGTGGCGCGGCGCTGCGGTAGGGCAGGCACGAACGGCTCGGTACCGGGCAGCCAGTCGCGGTGCAGATGTCCACCGAAGATGACCACGTTGCCCGCGTCGAGGAAGCGGCGGATCACGTCCCGACGCCGCGCGAGATGCTCCTGGTCGACGGTCGAGGAGAAGACGAGCACGTCGAATGGTGCGAGGGTCGCGTCGTCGAGGGCGTAGCAGTCGATACCGGTGACGTCGAAGCCGAGTCTCCCCTCGGCGAAGGGCGACCCTTCCCCTGTCGGATACATCGTCACCATGGCGAACTTTGTCATCATCCTTCTCTCAATCGTTCCGCGGCCGACTCGCGGCTGACACGAGTCGTGCGGTGTAGGGATCTCGGGGTGCCGACAGCACCTCGTCCACCGAGCCGGATTCCACCACACGACCGGCTTTCATCACCACGACGCGTTTCGAACCGCGTTGTGCGAGAGCGAGATCGTGGGTGATGTGGACGATGGCGATACCGTCGATGCGACACAGACGGTCCATCAGATCGATGATCTCCATCCGCAACGATGCGTCCAGGCCGCTCGTCGGCTCGTCGGCGAGGATGAGCCGGGGCGCGGCCACGACCGCCCGTGCGAATGCCACCCGTTGCCGTTCGCCGCCGGACAGCTGGTGCTGGAACCGGTCGAGATAATCCTGCGCCGGGGACAGATTCACGGCTTCGAGCGCGCGGACCACCGCGTCGGCACGCTCCTGCCGATCACCGATCCCGTGGATGACCAGAGGTTCGGCAACGATGTCGGATACCCGCATCGTGGGCGGCAGTGAGGAATACGGGTCCTGGAACACCAGGTGGATGTCTCGACGGAGGGGTCGGGCCTTCCGTCGGGACAGCGACAGCAGGTCGGTGCCGTCGAAAACAACCGAACCCGCAGATGCGGGGACCAGGCCGGCGACGACCTTCGCGACCGTCGACTTCCCTGCCCCCGAGCCGCCCACCAGGGCAACGGATTCGCCGGCGTCGACGCGCAGGTCCACCTTGTCGACGACGGTGTGTTCACCGAACTGCACGGACAGTCCGGAGATCTCGAGAAGACTCATGTGGTCACCAGTTCCGTTGTGGCGGGTCCCAACCGGAGGATCGAACCCAGCAACTCGCGGGTGTGCTCCTGCTGCGGATGGGCCATCAGCTCGGCTGTCGGTCCGGACTCGATGATCTTGCCGTCGTACATCACCGCGATGGTGTCGGCGACCCTCTCGACCGCCGCGAGATTGTGGGACACCAGCAGTACGGTGAGTCCGAGCTCGTTCCGCAGACGAGACAGCAGGTCGAGGACCTCGGCCTCCACGAGCACGTCGAGCCCACTGGTCGGTTCGTCGGCGATCAGCACCGTCGGGTCGTTGGCCAGGGCGGTGGCGATCACCACCCGCTGACGCATCCCGCCGGAGAGTTCGTGCGGGTAGGCGTCGATCCGGTTTTCGTCGATACCGACGAAACCGAGAAGGTCGAGAGCACGCGCCCGTGCCGACGCCCGGGTCACGTCGCGGTGAACCCGGATGGCCTCGATCAGCTGGTCACCGATGCGCTGCACCGGATTGAGCGCACTCATCGCCTCCTGCGGTATCAAGGCGATGTCGTTGCCGCGCATGGTCCGTAGTTCATCGGGACGCATGGAGGTGACGTCGGTCCCGCAGATCTCCACCGAACCCGAGGTGATCTCACCGGCCGGTGCCAGTAGGCCGACGGCGACCGCGGCCACAGTGGATTTGCCACTTCCCGATTCCCCTACCAGGGCGACGATCTCGCCGGCATTCGCCGTGAGGCTCACGTCGTCGACCGTGTGTTTCCCGTCCTCACGGTAGGTGACCGAGAGGTGCGAGATCCGGATCGGCGGAGCATCGGCGGCCGGCGGGGAGTGTCGGACCGTGGGCTTCTTCGACGACTTCTTCCGCCGCACCAGCATCGGCCGGGACCGATCTTCCAATGCGTTGCCGATCAGTGCGAAGCCCAGGACGGTTGCGGCGATGGCGATTCCCGGCGGCACCACCCACCACATCCAGGCGTCGGTGAGGAATGCGCTGCGCTTGTGTGCCAGCGAAAGCATCGATCCCCAACTCGGAGCCGAGATGTCGCCGAGACCGAGGAAGGACAGCGACGCCTCGAGGAGCACCGCGGTCTTGGTGGCCAAGATGAACTGCGGGATCACCAGCGGCACAACAGCCGGGAGCACGTGACGCCGGAGCACGTAGGGAGTGGTCGCGCCCATCGACCGCAGGGCCTGCAGATGGTCGCGCTCACGCAGCGACAGCACCTGGGATCGTAGTTCGCGAGCCAGGCCCGCCCACAGGACCGAGGAGATCACCAGGATCTGCGTGGACAATCCGGGGCCGATGAACACGCCGACGACGATCGTCAGCGGCAGCACAGGTAGGGACAGGACGACGTCGGTGACGCGCATCAGCACCGAGTCGACCGGGCCGCGGCAGTAGCCTGCGACGACTCCGACCAGTGCCCCGATCAGGGTGGCGGCCAGCGCCGCGACGATGCCTACCATCAACGAGATCTCGGCGCCGTGCAACAGCATGGAGAACAGGTCGTGGCCGGCGTCGTCGGAGCCGAGCCAGTGGTCACCGGAAGGCCGCGCGAACGGTCGGGTGACGCGTTCGCCGGGGTCATAGGGCGAGATCCACGTCGCGAAGATCGCGCACACCGCCAAGAGCCCGAGGATGCTCGCGCCGACGATGGCCGAGGTTTGCGACCTGGACGACACGGTGGGGCCGCTGCCCACGGCGGTTGCCCGATTCATGGTGTAACCGCTTCCTGCAGTTCCGATTCGGCCGTCTCGTGACGTCGGCGCCGGACCCGCGGGTCGATCAGTGGATAGGTGAGATCGGCGATGATGTTGGCCCCGATGATGCCGATCGTCGTGAGCAGGAACGCACCTTGCAGCAGCGGGTAGTCGCGGGTGGTCACCGCGTCGTAGGTCAGTTTTCCCAGACCCGGATACGAGAAGACGGTCTCGACGACCACCGCACCGGACAGCATGGTGCCCACGGCGAGCGTGAGAGTGGTGAAGACCGGCAGCAACGCGTTACGCATCGCGTGGCCCAGGGCCACCTGCCGCTCGCGCAACCCTTTGGCACGGGCGAGACGGAGATAGGGCTCGTCGAGCACCACCACGGTCGAGGCCCGGGAAAGCAGGAAGAAGCCGCCGACGCCGGCGATCGTCAGGGTCGCGACCGGCAGGACAAGCCGTGAGATCACCTCGCCGAACCAGGCCCAACCCGACGACCCGATGGTGGCGGCACCGTAGGACGGGAACCAGCCGAGCCCCACGGAGAAGATCGCGATGAGGATCATGCCGACCCAGAAACCGGGCATCGAGTCCACGGCAAGCGTCGCCGTCACGGTCGCGGTCTCCCGCCTGGATCCACGACGCCATGCCGCCCAGGTTCCGAGGAAGGTGCCCAGGACCGCGGCGAACAGCAGGCCCAGGCCGACGAGCGCCACCGTCCACGGCAGCTTGTCCATCAGGACGTCGAACACCGGTCGGTTCATCGACACCGACATGCCCAGGTCACCTCGGAGCAGACCTGTCCAGAAGGACAGGTACTGCTCCAAGATGCTGTGATCGAGTCCGTACTCGGCGCGGATCTGCTCGACGTATTCCGGCGCGAGGTTGCCTTCTTCACCGCCGTACAGGTAGACGACCGGGTCGCCCGGCGCCAGGTGCGGTAGCGCGAAGTTCAGCGTCACCGCCGCCCACAGCACCAGCAGGTACTGGCCGGCCCGTCGGACGAGCGGCCACAGTCGATCTGCGTACATGTCAGTCGGTCGGGGCGATCGCGTGAGCCTTCTCGGCAACATCGCGCGGCAGGAAGGACCACTTCTGCACGATGCCGTAGCCCGGCGTCACCACCCAGCCACCGAACTTGTCCGAGCGGTAGCCCCAGTACTCCTCCGGGTAGTACAGGCCGATGGCCGTCGGCTGCTTGTTGAAGACGTCCTGGATCTTGTACAGCGCCTCGATCCGGTCCTCGTTGGTCTCCGTGACCTTCCACTCCTCGTAGAGCGCATCGAACTCGGGATAGGGCAGGGTCGGGTGCTTCCACAGGTTGCCCGAACGGTGCGACATGATGAACTGCGTCGAATCGGCAACGGCGTGCGGGGAGTTCGTCGTGATCAGCATGTCGTAGGCTTTGTCCGAGCTGACCTCGGAAATGGAACCCGCGTCGAGGGCCTTGATCGACACGTCGACGCCCACAGCGCCGAAGTCCTCCCGGAGGAGTTCGGCCGCCCGCACGTCGGGGGCGAGCCCACCGTCGACGTACAGGGTCAGCGAGAGCTTCTCACCGGTGGGCTTCTCCCGCTTGCCGTCGCCGTCGACGTCGCGGTAACCGAGCTCGTCGAGGATGGTGCGCGCTTCGTCGGCGTCGTACGGGGTGTTGGTGTCCGGCTTGGCGTACGGCGCGTCGGGGTGGACGTAGCCCTGCGTCGCGGGGCGGCCTCGTCCGAGGGCAACCACTTCGAGCAGTTGGTCGCGGTTGACCGCACGGCTCATCGCGGTACGGAAGCGGGCCTCTGTGAACGGGGCTTCGAGGAAGTTCAGCTTGAGTTCGGGGTACTGGAGCGGTGAGGCCTCGATGACCCCGATGTTCGGCGTCGCCTGGAACTGTTCGACGAGTTCGGGATTGAGTGGACGTGTCGTCGCATCGATCTCACCCGAACGCAGCGCGGTGAAGGTGGCCGACGCATCCGGGATCACCGGCATGACGATCTCGTCGACGGTGGGCTTGCCCGCGAAGTAGTCGGTGTTGGCCTCGAAGCGGTAACCCGACGTCGGGTTGTAGTCGACGAGCTTGAACGGCCCGGTGCCGATCGGCAGGTCTGTCACCTGTTTGACGTCGGCGGGATCGATCTTCGACCAGACGTGCTCCGGGAGGATCGGCAGGTCGGCCAGGGTCACCGTACCCAATTCAGGGCAGGCGTAGTCGCAGACGAAACGGACGCCGTCGGCGGTCGGGACCACGGTCGAGATCGACGGCGTGTCATTGATGTGATGGGTGAAACGGCCCGTCGGCGCGGCATGCATGAAGTGGAAGCTGAACATGACGTCATCGGCGGTGAACGGCTCACCGTCGTGCCATTTCACGTCGTCTCGGAGGGCGACCTCCCACGTCGTCGCGTCGATCTGCTCGACGGAGGTCGCGAGCCACGGCTGCGGTTCGGCGACGTACGGCGACGGAGCCAGCAGCTTGTCGTACACCATCTCGGCCATCTGATCGGTCTGACCAGCAAAGATGTTGAGCGGACCGGAGTCCTTGTTGGTCGCGACGGTCAGCGTCGTCGCGGTCTCCGGCCCGTTGGCACGGTCGGCGTCGGAGCCTCCGTCGCCGCACGCCGTCACGACGAGCACGGGGACGAGGAGCGTGGACAGGGCGGCGACTGACCGCCGAAGCCGCGTAAGCGGGTACGACATCTCGGCAACTCTCTATCAGGGTGTACTTACCTAAGTAAGGTTCGGCTTACCTTATGGGTAACCCGATCGTCACGCAAACCCCGACTTTTCGGACAGTTGCCCTGACCTGGCCTGCCGGTAGGCGGCCACAACTGTGCGTCGGCATACCAATAACGTTTCTCCACAAAAACTTTCGCGAGCAGCTCGGCATTAGCACGGACCACCGGACGAAGTGCAAAACCGGGTCACCCCGACGCCCCCACCGGTAACATCGCACGCGTGACCCACCCCCAGGCTGCCCGGTCGCTGCGCGTGCTGGTCTATTCCGACGATTCCGATACCCGGGCCCAGGTCATCGGTGCGCTCGGTACCCGGCCGTCCCAGGATATCCCCGAACTCAGCTTCATCGAAGTCGCCACGGCTCCAATGGTCTTCGCCCAGCTCGACGCCGGAGTCGTCGATGCGGTGATCGCCGACGGCGAGGCCTCTCCGGCCGGCGGGATGGGGATCGCCAAACAGATGAAGGACGAACTGGACCCGAGTCCACCGGTGCTCGTGCTGCTCGGCCGCGCCGACGATCGCTGGCTCGCCGAATGGTCGCGGGCCGATGCCGTCGCCACGCTCCCGGTCGATCCGATCGCCCTCCCGGAAGCCTTCGTCGAGATGGTCGAGAAACGCCGAACTGCCTGAAACGGGTGACTCCCGCGGGACGACCACCTAGGCTTGTGTTGTAGCTCACAACCGCGTCGGGAGGTTCTGACCGAACCACTGGCACGGGCAGGACAATCGCCGAGCCGGAACCGCCCACCAGGCGTTTCGGCCGCCCGGAGCGAGGAGGAGTCCACGCTTTGAACGCCTACGTCCCGATCATGATCCTCGGGGCAATCGGCGTGGCGTTTGCCGTTTTCAGCGTCTTCATCGGCGTCGCGATCGGCCCGAAACGGTACAACCGCGCCAAACTCGAGGCGTACGAGTGTGGCATCGAGCCGGTCGGCCAGAGCCTCCTGACTCCTGCCTCCCGTCGCGGGGGCGAGGGCCCCACGTTCAGCGGCCCGGTCCAGCGGGTGCCGGTCAAGTACTACCTCACCGCGATGCTGTTCATCATCTTCGACATCGAGATCGTCTTCCTCTACCCCTGGGCCGTCGCCTTCGACTCCTTCGGCTGGTTCGGCCTCGCGGCCATGCTCTTGTTCATCGTCAATGTCTCCGTTGCCTACGCCTATGAATGGCGTCGCGGCGGACTGAGCTGGGACTGAGGACTTTTCAACCGGTAACCGTCTGCAAGGAGGTCAGTCATGGGACTCGAGGAGAAACTCCCCAGCGGTTTCCTGCTGAGCACCGTCGAGGATCTCGCCGGTTTCATGCGCAAGGGTTCGCTGTGGCCGGCCACCTTCGGACTCGCCTGCTGCGCAATCGAGATGATGTCCACGACGTCGGGTCGCTACGACCTCGCCCGATTCGGCATGGAGGCGTTCCGGGCGTCTCCGCGGCAGGCCGACCTGATGATCGTCGCCGGCCGCGTGAGCCAGAAGATGGCCCCGGTGCTCCGGCAGATCTACGACCAGATGGTCGAACCCAAATGGGTTCTGGCAATGGGGGTCTGCGCCTCGTCCGGCGGGATGTTCAACAACTACGCGATCGTCCAGGGCGTCGACCACGTCGTGCCGGTCGACATCTATCTTCCGGGTTGCCCTCCCCGACCAGAGATGTTGCTGAACGCGATCCTCAAGCTGCACGAGAAGATCCAGGAGATGCCGCTCGGGGTGAACCGCGAGGAGGCCATCTGGGCGGCGGAACGCGCTGCCCTGCAGGCCACTCCGACCATCGAGATGAAGGGGTTGCTGCGATGACCGACCTCGGCATGCCCGACCCGAAACCGCCCGATCCCGAGGTCATCGGCGTCCGGCACGGACTGTTCGGCGCACCGGGCACCGGTGACACTTCTGGATACGGCGGTCTGATCGATCCGATCACCTTGCCGCCCAGCTCTTCTCGACCTTATGGCAGCTACTTCGACGAGGTCGCCGATCTTTTGCAGGCCGAACTCGGAGAGTCCTACGACGCGGCGGTGGAGAAGGTGGTCGTCTTCCGCGACGAGATGACCATCCACGTCGCGCGGGAACACCTCCGCACGGTTGCGCTGACCCTGCGCAACGCACCCGCGTTGCGCTTCGAACTGTGCCTGGGCGTCAACGGGGTCCACTATCCCGGGGACGCCGACCGGGAACTGCACGCCGTCTATCCCCTCGCCTCCCTGACCCACAACCGGCGCGTGCGCCTCGAGGTGTCGGCGCCCGACACCGATCCGCACATCCCGAGCATCTGCGACATCTACCCCACCAACGACTGGCACGAACGCGAGACCTACGACTTCTTCGGCATCGTCTTCGACGGCCACCGTTCGCTGACCCGCATCGAGATGCCCGACGACTGGGAGGGCCATCCGCAGCGCAAGGACTACCCGCTCGGCGGAGTACCCATCGAGTACAAGGGAACCCGCGTCGACCCACCGGACCGGAGGAGGTCGTACAGCTGATGACCGACACAGCCACCGGATCGTCGAAATCCCGCGCCGCGACGCCCCGCGAGGAGGAGACCCCGACCCGCATCTACACCGTCTCCGGACAGGACTGGGACTCCATCGTCTCCGACGTCCGCACTCGCGCCGAACAGCAACCCGGCGACGAACGCATCGTCGTGAACATGGGTCCCCAGCACCCGTCGACCCACGGCGTGCTCCGCCTCATCCTGGAGATCGAGGGCGAGACGGTCACCGAGGCGCGCTGCGGAATCGGCTACCTGCACACCGGGATCGAGAAGAACCTCGAGTACCGCAACTGGACGCAGGGCGTCACGTTCGTGACTCGAATGGACTATCTGTCGCCGTTCTTCAACGAGACCGCCTACTGCCTGGGCGTCGAGAAGCTCCTCGGGATCACCGACGACGTCCCCGAACGGGCCACCGTCATCCGCGTCATGCTGATGGAGCTGAACCGGATCAGCAGCCATCTCGTGGCCCTGGCCACCGGCGGAATGGAGCTCGGTGCCGTCACCGCGATGTTCCTCGGCTTCCGCGAACGGGAACTGATCCTCGACCTCTTCGAACTCATCACCGGCCTGCGGATGAATCACGCCTACGTCCGACCGGGTGGCGTCGCGCAGGATCTGCCACCCGACGGGCCGGAACAGGTGGCCGAGGTCATCGCCCAGCTACCCGGTCGCCTGGACGAGCTCGGAGACCTGCTGAACGACAACTACATCTGGAAGGCGCGCACCCAGAACGTCGGATACCTCGACCTGACGGGTTGCATGGCTCTCGGCATCACCGGACCGGTGCTGCGGTCCACCGGTTATCCGCACGATCTGCGAAGGACGCAGCCGTACTGCGGGTACGAGACCTATGATTTCGACGTCATCACCGCCGACACCTGTGACTCGTACGGCCGCTACCTGATCCGCGTCAAGGAGATGCGCGAGTCGATCCGCATCGTCGAACAGTGCCTCGAGAGGCTCCGGCCCGGTCCGGTCATGGTCGCCGACCGCAAGCTGGCCTGGCCGGCCGATCTGGCCCTCGGCCCCGACGGTCTCGGCAACTCCCCCGAGCACATCGCCCGGATCATGGGGACGTCGATGGAGGCGCTGATCCATCACTTCAAGCTGGTCACCGAGGGCATGCGGGTACCGGCCGGGCAGTGCTACGTCGCGGTCGAGTCCCCGCGCGGTGAGCTCGGTGTCCACATGGTCAGCGACGGCGGCACCCGGCCCTATCGGGTCCACTTCCGCGATCCGTCGTTCACGAATCTGCAGGCGGTGGCCGCGATGTGTGAGGGCGGCATGGTCGCCGACGTCATCACGGCCGTCGCCAGTATCGACCCGGTGATGGGAGGCGTGGACCGATGACCGATCCCGTGTTCGTGGAGCTGTCCACCTCGCCGCCCACCGAAGATGCCGCGCCGGCCCAGGGCATCCCGGCGCCGACCATCACCTTCGGCGGCCCCTCCGCCTACCCGGCCGAGGCCACCGAACGCCTCGCCGAGCAGGCGGCGCCGATCATCGCGCGCTACCCACAGTCGCGGTCGGCCCTTCTCCCCCTGCTTCATCTGGTGCAGTCCGAGGACGGATACATCACCCGCGCGGGCATCGAGTTCTGCGCGGCGCAGCTCGATCTGACCGCCGCCCAGGTCGCTTCGGTGGCCACCTTCTACTCGATGTACCGCCGCTCGCCGACCGGCGAGTACCTCGTCGGGGTCTGCACCAACACGCTCTGCGCCACCCTCGGCGGCGACGACATCCTCCGCGCGGTCTGCGACCACCTCGGTGTTCGCCCCGGTGACACCACCGCCGACGAACGCATCACGGTGGAACACGTCGAGTGCAACGCCGCATGTGATTTTGCACCGGTGGTGATGGTGAACTGGGAGTTCTTCGACAACCAGACCCCGGAGTCGACGATCGAACTCATCGAGGACCTCCGTGCCGGCGTCTCGGTCGAACCCGCCCGCGGCACCGGGCGCGTGTGCTCCTTCCGCCAGACCGAGCTCGAACTCGCCGGGGCCGCACCCTCGTCGGCCGATCCCCTTCTGCCGGCTGACCAGGCGACGAGCGAACCTGCCGAACCCGACCCACCGGAACCCCCCGTGCTGTCCCGGCACTGGGACGAGCCCGAGTCCTGGTCTCTGCAGAACTACCTGCGCCACAACGGGTACCTCGGCCTGCGGACCGCGCTCGACACCCCGCCCGACGACGTCATCGAGATGGTGAAGGCCTCCGGGTTGCGAGGACGCGGCGGCGCCGGCTTCCCGGTCGGCATGAAGTGGTCGTTCATCCCGCAGGAGAAGTCCGCCGACGCCGAACCGTCGATTCCGCACTACCTCGTGGTCAACGCCGACGAATCCGAGCCCGGCACGTGCAAGGACATGCCCCTCATGCTCGCGACGCCGCACACCCTCGTCGAGGGGGTCATCATCGCGGCGTATGCGATCCGCGCACACCATGCGTTCATCTACGTCCGCGGGGAGGTCGCCTCGGTCCTGCGACGGCTGCGTGCCGCCGTGGACGAGGCTTATGCCGCAGGCTATCTCGGGAAGAACATTCTGGGCTCGGGCTTCGACCTCGACCTGGTGGTGCACGCCGGGGCGGGCGCCTACATCTGCGGCGAGGAGACGGCGCTGCTCGACTCACTCGAGGGTCGTCGGGGCCAGCCGCGCCTCCGCCCGCCCTTCCCGGCGGTCGCCGGCCTCTACGCGAGCCCGACCGTGGTCAACAACGTCGAATCCATCGCCAGCGTGCCGTCGATCATCCGGAACGGCGTCGACTGGTTCCGGTCGATGGGCACCGAGAAGTCGCCGGGATTCACCTTGTACTCCCTGTCCGGCCACGTCACCCATCCCGGTCAGTACGAGGCGCCGCTCGGGATCACCCTGCGGCAACTCCTCGAACGCGCCGGCGGTGTCCGCGCCGGGCACGAACTCAAGTTCTGGACCCCGGGCGGATCGTCGACGCCGCTGCTGACACCGGAGCATCTCGACGTCCCCCTCGACTACGAAGGGGTCGGCGCCGCGGGATCGATGTTGGGCACCAAGGCTCTTCAGATCTTCGACGAGACGACCTGCGTCGTCGGTGCGGTGCTGCGCTGGACCGAGTTCTACGCGCACGAGTCGTGCGGTAAGTGCACGCCGTGCCGGGAGGGCACCTACTGGCTGGTGCAGCTGCTCCATCGGCTCGAGCACGAGGGCGGCACCGCCGCCGACCTCGACACCCTTTCCGACGTCACCAACAGCATCGTCGGGAAGTCGTTCTGCGCGCTCGGCGACGGCGCGGGGAGCCCGATCGTGTCGTCGCTGCAGTACTTCCGAGACGAATACCTCGCCCACCTCGATCACGGTTGCCCGTTCGACCACTCGCTGTCGACCGTCCTCGGTTCCGAGCCGACGGGAGATGCCCGATGACCCTCACTCACGGCAGTGATCCGACGACCCAGGCCGACAATCTCGTCGGCATCACCATCGACGGCGTCGAGCTGCGGGTGCCGAAGGGCACCTTGCTGATCCGCGCCGCCGAGCAGATCGGGATCACCATCCCCCGCTTCTGCGATCACCCGTTGCTCGACCCGGTCGGTGCCTGCCGCCAGTGCCTCGTGGAGGTCGAGGGCCAGCGGAAGCCCCTGGCGTCGTGCACCACCACGGCCACCGACGGCATGGTGGTCCGGACCCAACTCAGTTCGCAGATCGCCGCGGATGCGCAGCGCGGCGTGATGGAGCTGCTGCTGATCAATCATCCACTCGACTGTCCGGTGTGCGACAAGGGCGGTGAGTGCCCGCTGCAGAACCAGGCCATGTCGGCCGGTCGCAGCGAGTCCCGGTTCGACGGCGTCAAACGCACGTTCACCAAGCCGGTCCCGCTGTCGTCGGAGGTCCTGCTCGACCGCGAGCGATGCGTCCTGTGCGCCCGGTGCACGCGCTTCTCCACGCAGGTCGCCGGCGATCCGCTCATCGAACTGGCGGATCGCGGTGCGCTGCAACAGGTCAGCATCTACTCCGACGAGCCGTTCGACTCGTACTTCTCCGGCAACACCGTCCAGATCTGCCCGGTCGGCGCGCTGACCGGTGCCCAGTACCGCTTCCGTGCGCGGCCTTTCGACCTCGTCTCCACGCCGAGTGTCTGTGAGCACTGTGCGAGCGGTTGCGCCCAGCGCACCGATCACCGGCGCGGCAAGGTGCTCCGGCGCCTCGCCGGTGACGACCCAGAGGTCAACTCCGAGTGGAACTGCGACAAGGGGCGGTGGGCCTTCGCCTACGCGACCGAGGCCGACCGCCTGACGTCTCCCCTGGTTCGCGACCGGCACGGCGATCTTCGGGAGGCGTCGTGGGCGGACGCCATCCGCGTTGCCGCCGAGGGGATCTCGACGGCCGCGGGTGACGTCGGAGTCCTGGCCGGCGGTCGCCTCACCGTGGAGGACGCCTACGCCTACGCACGGTTCGCCCGCACGGTTCTGAAGTCGGACGACATCGACTTCCGCGCCCGTGTTCACAGCACCGAGGAGGCGTCTTTCCTCGCGAGCCGGGTGGCCGGTCGGGGACTCGAGACCACCTACGACGACCTGTCCGCCGCGCCGGCGGTGCTCCTCGCGGGTTTCGAACCCGAAGAGGAATCCCCGATCGTCTTCCTCCGTCTTCGCCGGGCGGTGCGGACGAACCGGCAGCGGGTGGCCACCGTGGCCCCGTTCTCGAGCCGCGGGGCGCAGAAACTCGATGCTCGACTGTTCCCCGTCGCGCCGGGCGCCGAGCGGGAGATCCTCGCCTCCGACGAGGTGGCCGACCATCTGGGCGAAGCGGGTTCGGTCATCGTCGTCGGGGAGCGACTGGCCGGCGTCCCGGGTGGCCTGCAGGCCGCCGCCGACCTCGCCGACCGCACGGGCGCCCGCCTCGCCTGGATCCCGCGGCGTGCGGGGGAGCGGGGCGCACTCGAGGTCGGCGCTCTCGCCGGGTTGTTGCCGGGCGGACGGCCGATCACCGACACCGCGGCGCGCGAAGCTGTTTCGGAGGTGTGGGGTCCTGGCATCCCGACCCTGCCCGGTCGCGACACCACCGGCATCCTCGACGCGGCCCGCTACCACGGGCTGTCACTGATCGTCGCAGGCGTCGACCTCGACGATCTCCCCGATCCCGCGGCTGCGCGCGACGCACTCGCCGCCGCACCCTTCGTCGTGAGTCTCGAACAGCGGCACTCGACGGTGACCCCGCACGCCGACGTGGTGTTCCCGGTGGCGACGGTCGCCGAGAAGGAGGGCACGTTCGTCGACTGGGAGGGCCGTCCGCGCAGCTTCACCGCCGCGCTGACCGAGTCCGGACATGTTCCCGACCATCGGGTCCTGGATGCGCTCGCACGGCGTCTCGGCGTCGACCTGCGCTGTGATGGGCCGCAGACCATCCATATGGATCTGCGCCGCATCGGAGCGTGGGCAGGTGAGCGCCCGGCCGTCGTCGCTCATGAACGTTCCCAGCGCGCACCGGCGGCCGGTCAGGCCGTCCTGGCCACCTGGCACCTGCTGCTCGACCTCGGACGTCTGCAGGACGGCGAGCCGCACCTCGCCGGGACCGCACGTCCGCCGGTGGCACGGATGTCGCCGACGACCGCCGCCGAGGCCGGCGTCGCGGTCGGCGGGCGGGTCCGGATCAGCACCGCCGACGGCGAGATCGCCTTGCCCGTCGAGTACGCCGACATGCCCGACCGCGTCGTGTGGGTTCCGCTCAACTCGCCCGGTTCCCGAGTGCACGCCGACCTCCGGGCCCGCGCGGGTGATCTCGTCGCGCTGGCGCCGGCCTCGTCGGCGGATGTCGCGGGAGGTGTGCGATGACCGCTCTCGCCATCGACTACCCCGACCTCGCCGACTTCGGCCACGACCCCATCTGGCTCGTCGTCGTCAAGGCGGTCGCCGTCTTCGCGTTCCTCGTCGTCAACCCGTTGGTCGCGATCCTGCTCGAGCGCAAAATCATGGCGCGCATGCAGTCCCGGATCGGGCCGAACCGCGTCGGGCCCCGCGGAATCCTCCAGAGTCTCGCCGACGGTGTGAAACTCGCGCTGAAGGAGGGCATCATCCCGTCCGGCGTCGACAAGGTCATCTACCTCCTCGCACCGATCATCGCGGTCGTCCCCGCGGTGATGGCGTTCGCGGTGATCCCGTTCGGACCGATGGTGTCGGTGTTCGGTCACCAAACCCCGTTGCAGCTCACCGATCTGCCGGTCGGGGTGCTCTACGTCCTGGCCGTGACCTCGGTCGGCGTGTACGGGATCGTGCTGGCCGGTTGGTCGTCCGGTTCGACCTATCCCCTCCTGGGCGGACTCCGCTCCACCGCCCAGGTGATCTCCTACGAGATCGCGATGGGCCTCACCTTCGCCGCGGTGTTCCTCGACGCCGGGACGATGTCGACCTCGGGAATCGTTGCGGCGCAGGAGCACCACTGGTACTTCCTCCTGCTGCTGCCGTCGTTCGTGATCTACGCGATCTCGATGGTCGGTGAAACGAACCGTGCCCCGTTCGACCTGCCGGAGGCCGAGGGCGAGCTGGTCGGCGGTTTCCACACCGAGTACTCATCGCTGAAGTTCGCGATGTTCATGCTGGCCGAGTACATCAACATGGTGACGGTCTCCGCCCTGGCCACCACGATGTTCCTGGGCGGCTGGCAGGCGCCGTGGCCGCTGAGCGCCTTCGACTGGGCGAACTCGGGGTGGTGGCCCATCCTCTGGTTCACCATCAAGGTCTGGGCGTTCCTGTTCGTGTTCATCTGGCTCCGGACGAGCCTGCCGCGGTTGCGTTACGACCAGTTCATGAACCTGGGCTGGAAGGTGCTCATCCCGATCTCGCTGACATGGGTGATGGTCGTGGCGATCATCCGCGCCTCCATCGGCGGCGACGACGCCGGCCTCATCCGGGCACTCGTCTCGGCGGGCGCCGGTCTCGCCGTGACCGCACTCATCGGCTACGCGATCTGGCGGATGATGCGGGTACCGGATGTGCCGGACGCCTCGTCCGAACCACAGAGCCCGACCGAGTTCGACCCCATGGCCGGCGGCTTCCCCGTGCCGCCGATGCCCTCGACGGATTCGAGATCCCAGCCCGTCCGGATCGATCCCGAGCCGCCCCTTCCCGCCGAAGAGAAGCCGAGCAGGGAGACCACCGATGCCTGATTTCCTCAAGCCGGTCAGTGGATTACGCGTCACCTTCGGTGGCATGTTCCAGCCGAGCATCACCGAGCAGTATCCCGAGGAGAAACGGCCGACCGCGCCCCGCTATCACGGCCGGCACCAACTGAACCGTCATCCCGACGGGCTGGAGAAGTGCATCGGCTGTGAGCTCTGTGCGTGGGCCTGCCCCGCCGACGCCATCTACGTCGAGGGAGCCGACAACACGCCGGACGAACGGTATTCGCCCGGTGAGCGATACGGCCGCGTCTATCAAATCAACTACCTGCGTTGCATCGGGTGCGGACTCTGCATCGAAGCCTGCCCGACCCGTGCGCTGACGATGACCAACGACTACGAGCTCGCCGACGACAACCGCGCCGACCTCATATACGAGAAGGACCGGCTTCTGGCGCCTCTGTTACCGGGCGTCGAACCGCCGCCGCACGCCATGGCGCCCGGTTCGACCGAGGAGAACTACTACCGCGGCGAGATCACCTCCGACGGCCGGGTCACACCTCTCCCGACACCGACGGTGCGCGAGGGTGCCCGGGAGCCGCGACCATGACGCCCGGGCCGGTGACCGCGATCCTGGCCGACGAGGTGGTCCGCACCTCGACCGGTGAGGCCGTGCAGTTCTGGGTCCTCGGAGTGATCGCGGTGGCCGGCGCGCTCGGCGTCGTCTTCGCCACCAAGGCGGTCTACTCCGCGATCTTCCTGGCCACCACGATGATCGTGCTGGCGGTCTTCTACGTGGCGCAGGGTGCGGTGTTCCTCGGCGTCGTGCAGGTGGTCGTCTACACCGGCGCGGTGATGATGCTGTTCCTCTTCGTCCTCATGCTCATCGGCGTCGACTCCTCGGACTCTCTCAAAGAGACCCTGCGAGGGCAACGTGTCGCCGCGATGCTCATCAGTCTCGGCTTCGGCGTCCTGATGATCGCCGGCATCGGCAACGCCACCATCGCGGTCACCTCCGGCGCGACCGCGCCCGGCGCCCTCGCCGACGACACCAACTACGGCATCGAGGCCATCGCCGAACTCATCTTCGTCCGGTATCTGTGGGCGTTCGAGCTGACCGGTGCGCTCCTCATCGCCGCGACCCTCGGCGCGATGGTCCTGGCCCACCGGGAGAAGTTCGGTCCGCGCCTCACCCAGAAGGAGTTGTCGCAGGCGCGATTCCGCACCGGCATCAACATCACCCCGCTCCCGAGTCCCGGTGTCTACGCCCGGCACAACGCGGTGGACGTCCCCGCACGACTCCCCGACGGCAGTCCCTCCGATCTCTCGGTGAACGCCATCCTGGCCGCCCGCACCCTGCGCCAGAAGAACACGGAGGCCCCGGAGAACCTGGGAGGCCAGGATTCGGGGGGCCGCTCATGAACCCGGAGAACTACCTCTACCTCTCGGCGCTGCTGTTCACCATCGGTGCCGCCGGAGTGCTGCTGCGACGCAACGCGATCGTCGTCTTCATGTGCATCGAGCTGATGCTCAACGCCGCGAACCTCGCTTTCGTCACCTTCGCCCGGATGAACCAGTCCTTCGACGGGCAGGTGATCGCCTTCTTCACGATGGTCGTCGCCGCGGCCGAGGTGGTCGTGGGTCTCGCCATCATCATGACCATCTTCCGATCGCGCCGTTCGGCGTCGGTCGACGACGCGGATCTGCTGAAGCGGTAGAGGAGGATTGGTGAACGCCGAACTGACCGCGTCACTGCTCTGGCTGGTGCCCGCACTACCGCTCGCCGGTGCGGTGATCCTCCTCCTCGGTGGTCGGACCACCGACCGCTGGGGCCACCTGCTCGGTACTGCCGCAGCGATCGCGTCGTTCATGGTCGGGCTGGTGATGTTCGCCGGGATGGTGTCCCGTCCCGCCGATGACCGCGGGGTGACCGACACCCTCTTCAGTTGGGTTCCGGTCGGAGAACTGCAGGTGGACTTCGGTTTCCGCCTGGACCAGTTGTCGATGTGCTTCGTCCTCCTGATCACCGGCGTCGGATCGCTGATCCACGTCTACTCGATCGGCTACATGGCCGCCGACCCCGATCGTCGACGGTTCTTCGGCTACCTCAACCTGTTTCTCGCGGCGATGCTCGTCCTCGTCCTCGCCGACAACTATCTCGGCCTGTACCTCGGCTGGGAGGGTGTCGGTCTGGCGTCGTATCTGCTGATCGGCTTCTGGCAGTTCAAACCGACCGCAGCGACCGCGGCCAAGAAGGCCTTCGTGGTCAACCGCGTCGGCGACATCGGGCTCGCCGTCGCCCTGATGATCATGTTCGCCACCTTCGGGTCGGTGGCGTTCACCGCGGTCTTCGATGGCGCCCCGCAGGCCGGCGAAGGAACCCTCACCGCCCTGGGTTTCGTGCTCCTGCTCGCCGCCTGCGGCAAGTCTGCCCAGGTGCCGCTGCAGTCGTGGCTCGGCGACGCCATGGAGGGTCCGACCCCGGTGTCCGCGCTGATCCACGCGGCCACGATGGTGACCGCAGGCGTTTACCTGATCGTGCGCTCCGGCCCGATCTTCGACCTGGCGCCCACCGCGCAGGTCGGGGTCGTGGTCGTCGGTGCCGTGACGCTGCTGTTCGGCGCGATCATCGGTTGCGCCAAGGACGACATCAAGAAGGCGCTCGCGGCGTCGACGATGAGCCAGATCGGTTACATGGTGCTCGCCGCCGGACTCGGCCCGGCCGGCTACGCATTCGCGATCCTGCACCTGCTCACCCACGGTTTCTTCAAGGCCGGCCTGTTCCTGGGCGCCGGATCGGTGATGCACGGGATGAATGACGAAACCGACATGCGACGGTACGGCGGACTCCGCACACTGATGCCCGTCACCTTCGTGACGTTCGGGGTCGGCTACCTCGCGATCATCGGCGTCCCACCATTCGCAGGCTTCTACTCCAAGGACCACATCATCGAGGCCGCCTTCGGGGCGGGTGGTGCGAAGGGCCTGATCCTCGGCGGTGCAGCGCTTCTCGGCGCGGGCATCACCGCCTTCTACATGACCCGCGTGATGCTGCTGACGTTCTTCGGCGAGAAGCGCTGGCACGACGGCACCGACGCCCCAGCGCCGCATCCGCACGAGTCACCCCGGGTGATGACCGGGCCGATGGTCCTCATCGCGCTGGGTTCGGTGGTCTCCGGCGGACTGCTCGCGATCGGCGGTTCACTCGAGCACTGGCTCGAACCCGTGGTCGGCGAGCACACCGCCCACCACCTGATCCCGGTGTGGGCGATGACCGCGATCATTCTCGTCGTCGTCGCGGCCGGCGTCGCGGTCGCCTACCGTCAGTACGCCACCCGGCCCGTCCCCACCATCGCACCCGACGACGTGTCGGTGCTGACCGTCGCGGCACGACGTGATCTGTACGGCGACGCGATCAACGAAGAGTTGCTGATGCGACCCGGACAGCGGATCACGGCCGGCCTCGTCGCCGTGGAGTCCGACGGCGTCGACGGGTTGACGAGCGGGGTCGGGGAAACCGTGACCCGCACGTCGCGTCGAATACGTGGCTGGCAGAACGGTTATGTGCGGTCCTACGCACTGTCGATGTTCGCCGGGACGACCCTGATCGTCGCACTCGTGATGGCGGTGAACGCGCTGTGAACATCCCCTGGCTGACGATCCTCTGGCTGGCCCCCGCGGTGGGCGCGGCTCTCGTCCTCGCCATCCCGGTCAATCGGCCCGCGGCGGCACGCTGGTTCGCCTTCGCGATCACCGTCGGCGTCCTCGTCCTGGCCGTCGGCCTTGCGGTCGGTTTCGATCCCGCCGGCGAGCGCTACCAATTCACCGAGGACGTGAGCTGGATTCCGGCCCTGGGAAGCCGATATGCGTTGGGACTGGACGGAATCGGGTTGGTCCTCATCCTGCTGACCGCCGCTCTCCTGCCGTTGCTCCTGCTCGCCGGTTGGCACGACGCCGACTCCGACGGGTCCCTGGATCACTCAGGCGGACGGGCGCAGAAGGGCCCGCACATCTACCTCGCACTGTTCCTCGCCACCGAGGCGATGGTGCTGATGAGCTTCGTCGCTCTGGACATCCTGCTCTTCTACATCTTCTTCGAGGCCATGCTCATCCCGATGTACTTCCTCATCGGCGGCTTCGGTACCGGCCCCAACCGCTCCGGCGCGGCGGTGAAGTTCCTGCTGTACAACCTGTTCGGCGGTCTGCTGTTACTGGCCGCGGTGATCGGCCTGTACGTGGTGTCCGCGCAGAACGGTGTCGGCGCAGACGGCGGTGGGACCTTCGCGCTCGGCGACATCGTGGCCGCGGTGTCGAGCGGTCAGATCGACGACACCACCGGCCTGGCGAAACTGCTGTTCCTCGGCTTCATGTTCGCGTTCGCGGTCAAAGCCCCGCTGTGGCCGCTGCATTCGTGGCTCCCCGATGCCGCGGTTGCCGCCACCCCGACATCGGCGGTGCTGATGATGGCCGTCATCGACAAAGTCGGGACCTTCGCGATGCTGCGGTTCTGCCTGCAGCTGTTCCCGGATGCGAGCCAGTATTTCGCTCCACTGATCTGCGGGCTCGCGGTCGTCAGCATCGTCTACGGCGCGGTCCTGGCCATCGGTCAGACCGACGTCATGCGCCTGATCGCCTACACGTCGATCTCCCACTTCGGTTTCATCATCCTGGGCATCTTCGTGATGACCGATCAGGGCCAGACCGGTTCGGCGCTGTACATGGTCAATCACGGACTCTCCACCGCCGCACTGTTCCTCATCGCCGGGTTCCTGGTGTCGCGGCGGGGCAGCCGCCTGATCGCCGACTACGGCGGTGTCCAGAAGGTCGCCCCGGTCCTTGCCGGGACCTTCCTCGTCGCGGGTCTGGCGACTCTGTCGCTACCCGGACTCGCCCCGTTCATCAGCGAGTTCCTGGTCCTCATCGGCACATTCACGCGCTATCCGATCGCCGCTGTCCTCGCGTGTTCGGCCCTGGTGCTCTCCGCCATCTACATCCTGTGGACCTACCAGCGGATGATGGGCGGGCCGGCGAGGTCCGACGACGAGCAGCGGTCGCCGATACGCGACCTCGCTGGTCGCGAACTGGCCGTCGTCGTACCGCTGCTCACCCTGCTCATCGCCCTGGGTGTGTATCCGAAACCGATGATCGACCTGATCGATCCGGCCGTGCAGAGCACGTTGACCACGGTCGGGGTCACCGATCCCGAACCCGCGGTCGCGGACCCCGCCCATGGCCGGCCCGCCGGCGCGACCACCGATGCGGAGGCCCACCGATGACCACCTCTCTCGTCACGACCCCGCTGGCCGCGATCGAGGCCCCGAGCGTCGAGTACGCGGCGCTGTCCCCCATGCTGATCGTGTTCGGTGCGGGAGTCATCGGGGTCCTCGTCGAGGCCTTCGCCCCGCGCCGGGTGAGGTACTCACTGCAACTGGCACTTTCGCTGGGCGGGCTCGTCGTCGCTCTCGCGGCGTTGGCCACCGTCACGGCCGGGCAGACAACAGACGGCGCGAACGGCCAGTTCGCGATGTCGGGGGCCGTCGTGATGGACCGCCCGACGTTGTATCTTCAGGGCCTCCTGCTGATCATCGCGATCGTCGCGGTCGGTTTCATGGCCGAACGGCGACTCGAACGGGTCGTCGCGCCGGTCACCATGCGCACCCTGGCCGGGGCCGGGGTCGGCGACGACCAGTCCGGCAGAACAGGTCTCAACGACGGTGGTGTCGACGCCGACATGTTCACCCCGTCCGGCGCGTCCGTGCCCAACACCGACGCCGAGTTCGAGGCGACCCGAGCCGGTGCCGTGACGACCGAGGTGTTCCCGCTGGCCCTGCTCGCGGTCGGCGGCATGATGCTGTTCCCCGCGTGCGGCGATCTGCTCACCATGTTCATTGCGCTGGAGGTCTTCTCGCTGCCGCTCTATCTGCTGTGCGGACTGGCGCGGCGTCGTCGACTGATCTCGCAGGAAGCATCGCTGAAGTACTTCTTGCTGGGCGCCTTCTCGTCGGCCTTCTTCCTGTTCGGTGCCGCGTTCGTCTACGGCGCGACGGGGTCGCTGAACCTGTCGACGATCGGGGCGTCGATCACCGATGTCGCCGGGACCGGCGGGGACACCACGCTGGCACTGATCGGTCTCGCCATGCTGGCGGTCGGCCTTTTGTTCAAAGTCGGGGCAGTGCCGTTCCATTCGTGGATTCCCGACGTCTACCAGGGTGCCCCGACCCCGGTCACCGCGTTCATGGCCTCGGCCACCAAGGTCGCCGCGTTCGGCGCGCTGCTCCGCGTCTTCTACGTCGGTTTCGGTGCGCTGCGCGACCAGTGGGCGCCGGCGCTGTGGGCGGTCGCGATCGCGTCGATGGTCATCGCGTCGGTGATGGCCGTGACCCAGAACGACGTGAAGCGAATGCTCGCCTATTCGTCGATCGCGCACGCCGGTTTCATCCTGCTCGGTCTGATCGCCTTCGACGACGCAGGTCTCGGCGCGACCCTCTTCTACCTGGCGGCCTACGCGTTCACCACGCTCGGCGCCTTCGCGATGGTGGCGGTCATCCGGGAACCCGATACGGACACGAGTACATCGGCACGCACCGCCGCGATCCACGGCACCGCGGCGACGGTCCGCAATCCGCACCTGTCCGGCCGCGAGGCCACCGACCTCACCCAGTGGTCGGGTCTGGGCCGGCGGTATCCCTTGGTCGGCGCCATGTTCGCGGTCTACCTGCTGTCCTTCGCGGGCATCCCGCTTACGAGTGGCTTCATCGCCAAGTTCGATGTCTTCGCCGCGGTCGCCGGCACCGGCGGTGGAGTCCTGGTGGTCATCGGCGTCATCAGCAGCGCGATCGCCGCCTACGTCTACATCCGCATCATCGTCGCCATGTTCTTCGACGACGTCCCCACCCGCGACGCACCCCACGTCGTGAAACCGAGCATCCTCACCACCACGGGCATCGCGTGCTGCACGCTCGTCACCGTCGTACTCGGCATCTTCCCGCAACCGCTCCTCGATCTTGCCGACGCCGCCGCGACCTTCCTGCGCTGACCTGCTAGGCAAACCCACCCTTTTTCGCCACTTCCACCACCCCGCGACCTGATGGGTCTGTCCATCCGTGGTGGGTTTGCGAGGCCGATTGTCGCCGGCGTGCCATCCTGGAACCCGTGGATCTCGTCAGGCACCTGCGATTCTTCGTCGCCGTCGCCGAGGAAGGCCACTTCGGGGACGCTGCCGCCCGACTGGAGATGACACAGCCGCCGGTCTCACAGGGGTTGCGCCGCCTGGAGAAGGAGCTCGGGGTCCAACTCATCCGACGCACCTCCCGTGGCGCCGAACTCACCGACGCCGGCCGTGATCTCCTACCCCGCGCACGACTCCTGATCGACGACGCCGCGCGGTTCCTCGGCGAGGCACGACGCCTTCATGACGGGTCCGAAGTGTTCCGTTGGGGTGCAGTCCCTCTCGCCGGGTCCGCCTCCGTTGCCGCTGTCGCACAACGCCTCGGCGACGTGTCCTCCGGCCAGGAGATGGTGAGTGGCACGACGGTGGGTCTCGTCGAGCAGGTGTCGGCGGGAACCCTCGACCTCGCCATCGTCGACGCCCCCTGCGTCACCGGCACGCTCACGACCGGGCCGGTTGTCGTCTTCCGACGCCAGGTGGTCGTGCCGGCCGGTCATCCGGTCACCACCGCGACGCGGCCGCGGCTCCGCCAGCTCGCGGGACTCGACCTCTGCCATCCGCCACGAGCAGCCAACCCGCCCGCACACGACCAGCTGATCGATCGTCTCCGCGAATCCGGACTCGACCCACACGTCCTTCCCGTCTCGTCTGCCGAGCACCTGGTGGCGGCCGTCGCCGGCGGTGGCGCATTCGGCTTGACCGCCGACTCAGAACGTCTCGCGTCACTCGATGCCGTCCGATGCCTGCCTCTCGGGCGTGACACCACCGCACTCCGGCTTCGGGTCGTCTACCGGGAGCCGGCGCTCGCCGAGGTGGCCGACGTGACGACGGCGGCACTCTGGAAGATCAGCAAGGCGTCCGGTTGAGCGCCCCGGCCACACTCCCCGACCACGTGCGGGAGCGAGTCGATCGCGAGGTCGCCGAAACCCTCGCCGACGCCGGCTGCTCCGGCTGGGTACATGCCACGACGATCGGCTCACCGCAGATCGAGTACTCCTTCGACGCCGACGCACCGGTCGTCCTGGCCTCGGTCTACAAGCTCGCCGTCCTGATCTCGTTGTGTCGCAGTGCCGATCGCGGTGACATCGACCTCGCCTCCTCGATCACGGTCGACCCGACGCTATGGGCGCAGGGCCCGACGGGGCTGGCCGCCTTCGGCGACCCGGTCACGCTGAGCCGGCGCGACCTCGCCATCTCGATGATGACCGTCTCGGACAACGTCGCTGCCGACGTCCTCCTCGACGAGCTCGGCCTCGACCGCGTACGTGAGGATCTCGTCTCCCTCGGCGCCGAGAGCACGCGGATCGTCGGCGGCGTCGCAGAACTACACGAACGACTCCAGCGCGAGACCGGAACCAGCACGGTGGCAGAGGCTTTCGCCGCCCTCGCCGACCCGGACAGCGACGCATCGGTGAGCGCTTACGACGCCGCCTACTCGAGTTCCTCGACGCCCCGGGACTGCACGGCGCTGTTGTCCGCGGTCTGGACCGATCGCGCTGCGTCGCCGGAGATGTGCGCGTTCATCAGGGACACGATGCGCCGCCAGGTCTTCACCGCCCGCCTGGCGTCGAGCTTTCCCTTCCGGCGGGTCACCGTGGCGGGCAAGACCGGGACCCTCGTCGCGATCCGCAATGAGATCGGCGTCGTCGAGTTCCCCGGAGAACTTCCGGTCGCGGCCGCCGTCTTCACCCTGAGCGCCCGGTCGGAGCAATCATTGCCGCAGGTCGACCGCGCCATCGGCGAGGCGGCCCGGACAGTCGTGACTCAGCTCCGCGTCCCCGCCGAGTAGCCACTCGGCCTGGCGCGATAGCGGATCGCTATCGGGTCATTGCGCGTCGCGACTTTGCGTGGACGCCCCCGGGTCGGTTGTCTGGCCACATGCGTCGGTGGTTGGTCGTCCTCAGTGTTCTAACCGTGCTGGTCGGCACGCTGTCCGGGTGTTTCCTGACCCAGGACTCGCCGGAGGACACCTTGCAGTCGTTCGCGGAGGCGCTCCAGCGGGGCGACGCCGACGCTGCCGCCGACCTCACCGACGATCCGGTCGCGGCGCGCGTGACCATCAAGTCGATCTTCGACGGCATGGGTTCCACCCCGAAGCTGTCGGTCACCCCCGACCTCGTCGATGACAAGAAGGTCACCGGCACTCTCGACCATCAGTGGCAGATCCGGGACACCAACACCGCCTACCAGACGTCGGTTGTTCTCGCCGAGACGGATTCGGGTTGGCGCATTCGGTGGCAGCCGTCGGTCATGCACCGGCAACTCCGCGAGGGACAGTCCTTCTCCTACAGCGACGATCGCGCCTACCGCACTCCCGTGCTCGACACCAACGCCCGGCCGCTGATGACCTGGCAGCCGGTGGCGCTGATCGATCTCGAACGGGCACAGCTCGCGTCGGCCGGTCAGCTGGCCCGCGCACTGCGGCCGATCGAGCCCTCGATCACGACGGCAACCATCCGCAAACTGTTCGACGGCAACAACGCCCCGAGCCAGACGGTGATCAGATTGCGGGAAAGCGATCTCAAGCGCGTCCAGCGCAGTATCGGTTCGATCCCCGGTGTCACGACCACCGAGCAGGGCGCACTCCTCAGCGCGACCAAGGCACTCCACTCCCCGGCTATGGCAGGACTCGAGGACATCTGGCGCAAGGCGATCGACGCCACCGCCGGTTGGTCGATCCAGATCGTCGACCGGGACGGCGCACCA
The DNA here is from genome assembly GCF_021245825.1 of Gordonia metallireducens. NCBI lineage: Bacteria > Bacillati > Actinomycetota > Actinomycetes > Mycobacteriales > Gordoniaceae > Gordonia > Gordonia metallireducens. The sequence goes on from NZ_JAJQJP010000030.1 coordinate 52,236, forward strand.
ACGCATCTCGTGGACTCGGCGCAGCCCGGTCAGACGTCTCCGGTCCGCACCTCGCTCGACCGCGACATCCAGGCCCAGGCACAGCGGGCCGTCGACGGAGAACGACGCCCCGCGATGATCGTCGCGATCACCCCGTCGACCGGCGGGATCGTCGCCGTCGCCCAGAACGACGCCGCCGACAAGTCCGGCGCAGTGTCCCTCAGTGGGTTGTACCCGCCGGGATCGACCTTCAAGACCATCACCACCGCTGCGGCCCTGGCGTCGGGCGGGGTGCAGCCGACATCGCAGGTCCCGTGTCCGGGTCGCGCGACCATCGAGGGCCGGACGATCCCCAACGAGAACGACTTCGATCTCGGGACCGTCCCTCTGCCAACGGCATTCGCCCGATCGTGCAACACCTCCATGGGCGCGCTGGCCAACAAACTCCCCGCCGACGCGTTGACCTCGATGGCCCGCAAGTTCGGCATCGGCGCCGACTACACCGTGCCCGGGCTGACGACCGTGACCGGTTCTGTGCCGAAGGCCGATTCCCCCGCGCTTCGTGTCGAGAACGGCATCGGCCAGGGCACGGTCACGGTCAGCCCGTTCGGACTGGCGCTGGCCGAGGCGAGTCTCGCTCGGGGCGAGACCGTCACCCCGACGCTGGTCGAGGGACAGGCGACCACCGGTGACACCGACTCCCAGCCGATCCCCGGTGACGTTGTCCGTGCGCTGCGAAGCATGATGCGCGACACCGTCACCCGCGGAACCGCCACCGCGCTCCAAGATGTCCCCGGCCTCGGCGGCAAGACCGGCACCGCCGAGTACGGCGACAACAAGAACCCGCACGGCTGGTTCGCCGGCATCGTCGGCGACCTCGCCTTCGCGACGCTGGTCGTCGGCGGCGGGTCGTCGGGGCCCGCGGTTCAGGTCAGCGGGGAATTCCTGCGGCCGCTGACCAACTGACGGCGTCCGTCCCGCGTCGACGCCGCGCCTATCTCGCCGGCGCCAATTGCTTCGTGTACAGAGCCCTTCCCGAGGCGTCGGCGAGCTGGACGGACAGCACGCGAGTCCTTCCGTCGATCGACACCTCGCCGAAGTGTTGGTATCCCTCGGCCGGGGACACGTTCTCCTCGGTGGGCGCATGCACGAACTCGTATTTCGCGCCGAAGGTCTCGTCCAACGGGCTCTGCGGGAACGCACCCGCGTGCAGCGGCCCGGCAACGAACTCCCAGAACGGCGAGAAGTCCTTGAAAGCAGCGCGATCGGGTTCATAGGAGATCGCCGCCGTGTAGTGCACGTCTGCGGTGAGGTACACGATGTTCGGCACGTTCTTCGTCTGCGACAGGATGCGTGAGAATGCGATCTCGCGTCCGAGGGGTGCACCCGGATCACCCTGGCCCACAGCTTCCATCGCCGTCGGGCCGTTCTCGGGCGTCGTGTTCTTGTCGGCGACGACGATGCTCAGCGGGAGGTCGTTGGCAACAACCTTCCAGGTCGCCGTCGACCCCTTCAGCCCGTCGATGAGCCACTGGGTCTGTTCCGCCCCGAGCACACCGTCGACATTGACCCTCGACCACGCATCGGGATTGGGGTCTTTGTGTGTGCGCATGTCGAGGAGGAAGACGTCGAGCAGGGGCCCATAGGAGACCCTGCGGTACAGGCGCTTCGACCTCGACGCATCGACGGGTTGCCACTCCTGCCAGGCCTGTCGCGCATTGCGGGCCAGAACATCGACGTCGGTCTCGGTGTAACCATCGCGCCCCTGACCGGCGAGGTTCTCGCCCGGGAACCAGTTGTTGACGACCTCGTGGTCGTCCCATTGCACGAGTTGGGGCACCGACGCGACGAACCGTCGAAAGTGCTCGTCGGTGAGGTTGTAGGCGTAATTGCCCCGGTAATCGTCAACGCTCTGGGCGACTTGCTGTTTCGCCGCACTGGTCACGTTCCGATAGATCTCGCCGTTGTTCTGTTCCTGGGTCGCGCTGATGGGCCCATCGGCGTAGATGGCATCACCGGAGTGGATGAAGAAGAGCGGGTTGCGCTCGGCCATCGTGGCGAAGATCGGCATCCCGCCGAGGTCGGGGTTGATGCCCCACCCCTGTCCCGCGACGTCGCCCGACCACTGAAAGGTGATGTCTCGCGCCTGAACCGGGGCAGTCGTGAAGGTCCCGGCGACCGGTTCACCGACTGCGCCGTCCTCACCCTCGAGGGTCACACGGTAATGAACGGTCTGCCCGGGTTCGAGGCCGGCGACACGAACGCGACCGGTCCCGTCGGTACCCGGCGTCACCACAGGTCCGCGGATGCGTCGAGCACCCCGGAACGACTCAGACGAGGCGGTCTCGACGATCATCGTCGCCGTCCGGTCCGATCGTGCCCACACCAGTGCGCCACTGCTGGTGACCTCGCCGGCGGCGACGCCGTGGGTGAGCGTCGGACGCGACCTGATCAGACCTGCACCGGAACCCGAGTCCGGCGATCCGCATGCGGCCGCGGCTCCGACCGGGATCAGGAGGGCCCCCGCCCCGGCGGTGCGTAGGACCGTGCGGCGGGAGAGATGCTGGGAGAGAAAGGGCGCTGAGGTCACTCGGGTCAGATTTGCTCAACGGTTCGACGCGCAGGAGAACTGCGGGTGACGACCGGATGCCCGTCCGTCGACCTGTCGATGCGGCACGCTTGACCGGCCCATCCCGATCCGCTCAGATGAACGTATGAGCGACGAACTGTTCGAGCACGAGACCAAGTCCACGCTGACCCGCGAAGAGGCGGCGCAACGGCTTCACGACCTCGCCGACGCGATCGCCCGGCACAACGAGGTGTCGTACGTCGAGAACGACAAGACCGTGCGCATCGACATCCCCGCGCAGGTGAATCTGAAGGTCGAGTTCGAGCGTGGTGAGGACGAATCCGAGATCGAGATCGAGATCTCCTGGTAGTTCTTCTCTTCGAGAACCAAGACGCGAGCCGGTGACCGGTTGTCACCGGCTCGCGTTCTTCTCTCAGATCTGGCCGAGCTTCTCCATCACGTCGAGCGCGCCATTTGCCGTCTGGAACAGTGCATTGATCTCGGCCACGGTCACGCCACGGGTTGCCGGGTTCTGCAAGCCGAAACTGTTGACGAGCGCAGCGGTCTGGGTCGACTGGAAGAGGAGCGTCGTGGCCTGGCTGTCGCCGATCAGGTCTCCGACGAACCACGCGGTGAAGAGCGGGCCGAGGTCGACACCGTAGGTGTGCTTGACGTCTTTGACGATCGTCGGTGTGGCGTCGACGAGCGCACCGCCGAAGGTGTAGAAGTCCCGGGTGTGGCCGGCCGTCGTGTCGATGTTCTCCAGGGCGTAGGGGAAGTCGACGAGGAGATGGGCGAAGATCTGCCCGAGCAGGACCCGTCCGGGACTGCGGTCGCACGCGGTCGTGAGAGCGAAGGCCTGCGCCCAATGCGCCTGCGGCTCACCGCCGGTGACGTATTCGTGAAGGTTCCCGACGTACAGGCGGACGACCTCCACCGCGAGATCCGACGCCCACTCCGGATGTTCATAGATTCCGGATTCGATGCTGGGTCCGACGAGTTCGAGGATGTTGTCGAAGGCGATCGGGAACGTGCCGAGATAGTTGTCCGACTTGCTGAGCTCCTTGCGCAAGTCGCTGATCGTGGAGCGCGCATCGTCGAACGTCTTGATCTCGGACGTGTCGGTCAGTTCCGAGAGCCGCTGTTTCGTCTCAGGGGTCGAGGCGGGGGCACAGCGACTTGCGGGAGCAGCAGTGGCCGCCGGGGTCAGTACGCCGGCACCACCGACGAGGACAGCGACTGCTGCGAGGCCCGCACAGAGGGCGCGTCTGGCATTCATGCCTGCGGAGCGTAGGGAGGCCTTCAGCCGGACCAAACGGTCTGAGACGGGGTCGGCTCAGATCTTCTCACTTCGGGTAACTAGGTCCCTACAGCCGGGGGACATAAGTCCACTTATGGTCGGGACCAAGGTCCCGACGCGCGAGACAGCGGGCCGCAAGTGGGGCAAATGTCCTGGTCGAAAGCCTGCCAACGCGGCCCCAGAGTCGGTCGTAAGTGGGTCAGCGCTTCCGCGCGCGGTGTTCTTTCGTCTTCGCGATGTAGGCCGCGGCGTCCGGCGTCTTGCAATTGGTGTCGCCGTGGTCGACGACGACGGTGCCGATCCGGGCAGCCACAGCCAACGCCTCCGATTCGAGAGCGTCGTTCCGTACCCCGATCGCGATGAGGGCTGTGTTCATCGAGTACCGCTCGCGGTTCTGACCGCTCGCGATGTCGCGTTCGATCCGCGAGAGCAGTTGTCGGAAGTAGGAGTCCGGCAGCTTCTTGTCCTTCGTCGCGATGGTGGCGAGGATCCCCCATCCCATCGCGGCGACGAACTCGTGGCCCGATTCGATCCAACGCTCGGCAGTGTCCTTCGCCAGTGGGGTCGACGAGGCGTACCCGGACACCGCGTCGGAGAGCGTGTAGTTGTCGACGACGTGCGCCCAGGCGTCGAGGAGCTTCGGGTCGGCTCTATCGGGATCGGCGATCATGGCGGCCAGAACCCGCGCATCGTGATTCCCGCTCTCCCACAACCCCAGAGCCAGTTCGTGGTCGGTCTTGATCCGCTTCTTGAGCTTCCCGAGCGCGGAGTAGCTGACACCGAACTGGTTGTCGCCGACCCCGTGCCGGCTGTAGGTCTTGCGTGTCTGCTCGGAACCGAGGGATTCCAGTTCCGCGAGTACGTCGTCCACCGCTGCCATGTCCGGTCTCCACTCTTCCGTTGTCATCACTGCGGTTCCGTGTCGGCGATGCCGAGTTGGCGAGCGACCTGGGGTCCACCGACCTCCCGAACGAACTCGGGATCACCACAGACCACCAGTTCATCACGGGCGCGGGACAATCCGACGTAGAGGCGTTCGCGAGACCGATCCCACGCCTTCGTCTCGTTGAGCGCCAGCACGACGACGCGTCGTTCCAGTCCCTTGAAACCGAGGACGTGACCGTAGAAGACCTGCTCACCGTCCCAGAACGACTCCCAGTACTCCCGGGTACCCTCGGCCTGGCGTGCTTTCTGTTCGGAGTGGCGGCTCCCGGTGGTCAGCAGCGCGATGTCCTCGGGCCGCCATCCCTTGTCGAGCAGCGGGTCGATCTGGTCGTCGGCGGCGTCGAGCGCGTCGGCTGCCGCGCACGGCACGAAGGTCACGGCCGGTCCGTTGCCACCGTGCAACTGCATTCGCTGTCCCACAAGCGGTTTGAAGGTCTCGGCGATCTGCTTGGTGTTGCGGAGGTTGTGGTCGAGGACCAGCGGCACCAGGTCCACCGGCGGCGACCCCTGTCGGGCGAAGACACGCTGCGCTTCGTCGCTGAACACGTAGATGCCGCCGGACTCGTGGTCGCGCAGGCACGCGAGCATCGGTTTCCACCAGTCGTCGGCGAAGTCCTGTGCCTCGTCGACCACTATCGAGTCGAAGCGCTTTCCCGGCGCGAGCCCCTGCGCGAGCTCGTACATCTGCTGCGGAAGCTCGTGTTCCCAGAAGTCCTGCGCCGCTTGGGTTCGTTCCTGCTCGTCGGGACCGGTGGGCGCGCCCCATTCGATGCCCAGTTCATGGAACTCGCCGACATACGCGGGCCGTTCCTTGCGTGGCCACGTCTCGGTGAGTCGCCGGAGGAACGACGCCAGCCCATGCGAGTAACAGACGAAGGCAACCCGCTGACCGTCCTTGGCGAGGCGTCGTGCCTGCTCGACGGCGAGGAAGGTCTTGCCGCTGCCCGCACCGCCGCGCACCTCGACGCGACTGAGCTGGTGGATCGCACGGAGGATCACCGCCTGGTGGGAGGTGAGCGTGTCGGCGACGCTCTCGTTCTCCAGAGCACGGGCGACCACATCGCGTTGCGGTAACCCCCTGCCGCTGAGCGCGATCCGCAGCTGGATGATCCCGTCGGCGTCGATTCCCGGCCAGTCGACGTCCTTCTGCAGCAGGACATTCCGGATGAGCGGCATGAGCTTGTGGAGCTGGGTGCGGTCGACGACCTTCCATCGCGGGCACTCGGGAAGTGCGAAGCTCGAATCGACCTCCGAATGCGGGAAGACCACCACGTGATCCCATCGCACGCGCCCCTGCGTCCATCGGGGATCGTGTTCGACGAAATCACGCAGCGCGTAGCAGCCGTCCCTGACCTGTGCGACCGGGTCGATCCGCTTCGGGCCCTGCCCGACGCGCTCCTGCCACCACGATTCGCCGTCGTGCCACACCTCGCCGCCCTTGACCTCGACACACACGACCCCGGACCCTTCGATCGCGACGACGAAGTCGATCTCGTGATCCTTCGAGTGGTCGGTGACCCGCTGCCCGACGACGATCAGATCCTCGTCCAGGAGTTGTGCGTTCAGCGCGTCGAAGACGACTTCTTCGCCGGCCGCCGCGAACCGCGGGTTCTCGGGGATCACCGCAGGCATGACGGATACCGCCTTCTGTCAGCCGCACCCAGGGTGTCCGTCATGGGTCAAACCTCGCGTCGTCGATGCCTGTCTGGCGAAGGCTATCGCGCGCCGACGACACCGTCCGGAATCACACGGCGACACGTCACGAGACGGTTTCGACCCGTCCGCGACTGAGGCGTCGGCCACAGCCGGAACAATCTTCGATAGTTGCGTGTTACAACTTTCACATCTGTCCTAGTTGCAGCATTCAACAATGTGCCGTCCCGTGCGCGACCTCCGGTCAGTACGAGGACGCGTCTCGCGGAGGTATCGAAGTATGAGCGCACCCGCCACCGGGCCGGCGGACGTCGAAGACATCCCGATGACACACCGCCAGCGGATCGAGGCGCTCGTCGGCCTCCTGCTGGGTATGTTCGTCGCGTTCCTGTCGTCGACCATCGTGTCCAATGCCCTGCCCACGATCATCACCGATCTGCACGGCACGCAGGACCAGTACACGTGGGTGGTCACCGCAACCCTGCTGGCGTCGACCGCCACCACGCCGATCTGGGGTAAGTTCTCGGACCTTGTCAGCAAGAAACTTCTGGTGCAGATGTCACTGGCACTCTTCACCATCGGGTCGATCCTGGCCGGTACCTCACAGTCCGTCGACATGCTGATCGGCTACCGCGTCATCCAGGGTCTCGGCCTGGGCGGCCTGCAGGCGCTGGTCGTCATCGTGGTCGCAACCATGTTCAGCCCCCGCGAACGTGGCCGCTACCAGGGGCCGATGGCCGCGGTGATGTCGCTCGCCACCGTCGCGGGTCCGCTGATCGGCGGACTGATCGTCGACACCAGCTGGCTCGGCTGGCGCTGGACCTTCTACGTCTGTGTGCCCCTCGCCGTCGTCGCCCTGATGGTCATCCAGCGCACCCTGAACCTCCCCGTGGTCCGCAAGAAGGTCAGCATCGACTACGGCGGCGCACTCCTCATCGCCTCCGGCGTCAGCACCCTGCTGATCTGGGTGACCCTCGCCGGCAAGAGCTTCGACTGGGCGTCGGGGACGTCCTACGGCCTCGTCGCGCTGGGACTGGTTCTGCTGGCCGCTGCGGTGTTCGTCGAGTCGCGCGTGAGCAGCCCGATCATCCCGCTGCACCTGTTCCGTGACCGCACGACGACGCTGGCAACGCTGGCGAGCATCGCGGTCGGTGTCGCGCTCTTCGGTGGTGCGGTGTTCCTGGGTCAGTACTTCCAGATCGCGCGCGGCTACTCGCCGACCGCGGCCGGCCTGCTGACGCTGCCGATGATCCTCGGCTCGATGGTGTCGGCCACGATCTCCGGCCAGATGATCACCCGCTTCGGACGGTGGAAGGCCTACCTGGTCGCCGGTGCGGCGTTGATGACCGTCGGCTTCGGACTGCTCGCCACGATCGACGCACACACCAACATGGTGATCCTGGGTGGATACCTGTTCGTCCTCGGTGTCGGCATGGGGATGACCATGCAGAACCTGGTGCTCGCGGTCCAGAACAACGTCAGCCCCGCCAATCTGGGTGCGGCCACCTCGACGGTCACGTTCTTCCGTTCGCTCGGCGGCGCCTCGGGCGTGTCGGTGCTGGGTGCGATCCTGTCCAACCACGTCACCGATCTCATCGCCAAGGGCCTGAGCGCGGTCGGCATCGACGCGGCACAGACCGGCGGCTCGCAGGCCGGGCTGGCGAACCTCAACGAGTTGCCCGGTCCGATCGCCGACATCGTCCGCGGCGCCTACGGTGATGGCACGGCGAGGATCTTCCTGGTCGCCGGTGTCATGGCGGCGCTCAGCCTCGTCGCCATCTGCTTCATCAAGGAGGTCGCGCTGAAGACGATGAGCAGCGATGAGGAACGGCGGGCCGAGGCCGCCGCCGCGGCACTCGCCTCGACCGAGGACACCCAGCCGCGATGAGCACGGTCGCGGTCGGGCTCGACCACAGCCCGGAGGCGGAGGCCGCCGCACGATGGGGTGCGGCGGCCGCTCTCCGACGCGGCGGGCGACTGCTGCTCGTCAGCGGATACGCACCCGCGGGTGCCGCCCAGAGCCTCGCCGAGTTCGACATCGAGAACATCCGCGACGCCGCGCTGACCCGAGCCGACGCAGTCGCCGAGGCTCTCCGCGCCCACCATCCGGACCTGCACGTGGACACCCTGGTCAAGCCCGAGCTACCGGTTCCGCTGCTACTACAGGTGTCCGAACACGTCGACCTCCTGGTGCTGGGGCATCATCGGGCGAGCTGGCTGGAACGACTCACCGCCGGAAGCGTCAGCGCGACCCTCACCGCACGGTCGAAATGCCCGGTGGTCACAGTGCCTTTCGGCAACCTGAGCTTCGACGGCCCGGTGGTCGCCGCCGTCGACGTCGACGCGCCCTCGGGACACGCCATCAATACCGCGTTCGCGCTTGCCCATGAGATCGGTCAATCGGTGACCATCATCTGCGCCATTCCCGACGATGCCGCGCCAGAACACATCTCGGATGTGTACGCGCGGGCCGACGCCCTCCTGAAGCCGTGGCGACAGCAGTATCCCGCGCTCCCCGTCAACATCCAGCTCGTCAACGGCGATCCACATCGATCCCTCGCCGAGGCGGTGCCGCAGGCGTCTCTGCTGGTCATCACCCGCCCCCGCGCCGGAACCATCTTCCCGGTCTGGACCACCTCGGTGACCCGCGCCGCCCATCACGCCTCGCGGTATCCCATAGCCGTGATCGATCACGCGGCGTCCTGATTTCCGACAGTTCGGATCAGCGTGGTGCTGAACGCTGTCTCGCCCTCCGTTGCTCGTTACGTTCGATGCCACTGCATCGTTCGCCCGAAGGAGCACCATGACCGAGACCGCCACCCGCCTCAATGACGTCGACATCGCAGCTGTCGGTCAGCTCGTCGAAGCCATCCAGGCCGACGACTCCAAGGCGCAGACGACCTGGGCTGCACATGTTCAGTGGAACGGTGCGTTCGCGTCCGAGGCCCGTGTCCGGAACTTCTCGCCGATAGGGTCCGACGAGCCGGCCGCGCTCGGCGGTGGCGACACCGCACCCAACCCCGTCGAACAACTCCTCGGTGCGCTCGGCAACTGCCTCGCGGTCGGTTACGCAGCCAACGCCACGGTGGCCGGCATCGAACTCAAGGACCTCCGCATCGATCTCAAGGGCGACCTCGATCTTCGCGTCTTCCTCGGGCTCGCCGAAGGTCACGCCGGCTTCAGCTCGATCACCGCGAACGTCACCATCGACTCCGACGCCCCGCGCGAGAAGCTCGACGAACTGCATGCGAAGGTCCAGGCCAGCTCTCCCGTCGGCCACACCCTCGGCAGCGCAGTGCCGGTCGACATCGTGCTGCGCTGATCTCTGCGAACCTCGGGCTCGGCGACCGTTCGGCCGGGACCTGAAAGACGGTCGGCGAGTGCGCAATAGCGCGTTCGCCGACCGTTTCCTTTGTGCGGTTCCGGACCACGTTGCGATTTGTGCCGCTTTCCGCGACAAAACGCAACGTGATCAGACGGGCGCCTCCGAACCGCCACCCGCCGCCGCAAGTACATGCCCGCACACCACCACGACGGCGCTGACGATCGCGGCCAAGGCGAAGACCGACCAGAGCGCGACCTTCACCAGCAGCGCACCGACCAGGGCACCCACCAGGATCGTGACGATCGCCGCGAGCCGGCGGTTCAGGATCGTGGCCCGGCTGGGACGGGCGAACATGTCGATCGCCCAGGCGGTGATCGTCGACGTGACGACGACGGTGGTCACGTCCGCGACCCCGATGTTGCGCGCGGCTGCGGCCTGCATGCCCATTGCGCTCGCCGTCATCACGATGGCGAACATCGCCGCCATGTGCTCGGCCGGTTGCAGCCAGACGAGGACCGAGGTGCCGGCGACCAGCGACGCCGATACCGCCAGCACGGCGGTCAATCGCGGACTCCATCCGCGACGGCCGGATCCCAGGAACAGGCTCGCGATCCCGGCGCCGACGATGAACGCGACCAGTGCCAGGGATAGCGCGAGGACCGGCAGGCCGTCGGCGCCGGCTGCACCCATCCCGAGGATCAGGACGTTGCCTGTCATGTTGCCGAGGAACACGGTGTCGAAGCCGAGGAAACCGCCCGCGTCGACCACGCCGGTCGCGAACGTCAGCACGAGCATCAAGGTGAGATTGCGCGTCGCCGCACGGTCGGCGTCGACGTCGGGGGCACGCTCACTCGTCGCCACGCGCGGCTCCTTCTCGCCCGAACTTCCGCCGGGGGGCGTTCCGCGGAACGCCGCGACCAGCGCTGTTGATCGCCCGATCGTAAGGCCGGCACCGTCTGAGTGTCCTGCGCAGCCCGATTCCCGCGTGCGCGACTACTCGACCCGTATCGCACCGCACCACCGGGTATCGTCGCCGTGTGGCCGGAGGCGTCGATGAATCCGCAGGCGGGACAGAACGTTCCGGCGCCACACCGCTCGACAACCCGGCCCGCGCTGCCCTGACCGGCCCGCATGCGCGGTTCGCCCAGAGCGTCGGCACCGCCCTGCGGTACCACCCCGACGTGTGCCCGATGGCCGCCCTCCCCGACGACCCGACCGCCGAGGACTGGGCCGACGCCGCACGATTGGTCGGTCCGGGAGGTGCGCTGTTCCTACCGGTCGTCGCAGACACACCGCCTGTCGGCTGGCAATCGAAGATGCACCTGCCCGGGGTGCAGATGGTCGACGCCGGAGTGCTCGCGAGACCCGACGACGCCGGCATCCGACTGGCCGCCGACGACGTCCCGGAGATGACCGACCTCGTTCGCCGCACCCGTCCCGGGCCGTTTCGTAATCGCACCATAGAGATGGGCACCTACCTCGGGATTCGACGCAACGGCCGCCTGATCGCAATGGGCGGTGAACGACTCGCCCTTGGGGGGCACACCGAGATCAGCGCCGTGTGCACCGATCCCGATCACCGCGGCGAGGGCCTCGCGTCACGGCTGGTTCTCGCACTCGCACAGGGCATTCGGGACCGGGGTGCAACGCCGGTCCTGCACGCGGAGGCCACCAACGTGAACGCGATCCGCCTCTACGAGCAGCTGGGCTTCGAGGTCCGGAAGGAAGTCTTGTTCCAGGTGGTCATCGCCCCTTCGTGACGAGCCTCAGGCCGCATCACTTCGCTTGAGCGACTTCGCCAGTGGGGCGATCTCATCCAGGTAGATCGAGGCGAGGACCTCGGATTCGTCGGCCATGTTGCGGACGCGGTCGCTCTCGGCACGGTCCCACTCGACGCCGACGACGTGCTCGAATTCGTCTATCGCACTGACCCGGTCGAGCCAGGCCTGCTTCTCCTGGCGTTGCTGGATGCGGGCGACGATCTGCTCGTAGTCGGCGAACGCCTCCAGGCGTGCGACGAGGCCGTCGAGTCGCCCGGACAGCACACGCGACTTCTCCGTGAAGGTGGCGACCACCTCGTCGTCGACGCCGAGGTGACCCTTGGGGGAATCACCGAGAATGTCGAGCTGGTCGCGCAGGCCGGCAGCGGCGGTGGCGATCGAGGTGACCTCGCCGTCGAGATCGACGCGGACGGCATGATGGTCGAAGAAGTCCAGTTTCCAGGCCGGGTGACGGGCCACGCTGTCGGCGATCATCGCCGTCGTCCAGACGATCTGTCCGACGCGGTCGCCTCTGAGCCGGTCGAGGTCACCGCCACCCCAGATGTCGAGGGCGCGGGCGACGTGTCCGGACGTCTCGTTCGTCTCGTCGGGGAGACGGCTCTGCACGGACTGGCACAACGCCCAGCGTCGGGCCTGTGCCAACCGCATGTCGTCGGCGAGCTCCCCGAGTGGATCGGCCGAGTTCGACGCGGCGGGGTCCGCCACCGATACCGGTGAATCACCGCGGCGGGCGCGTCGCCGGGCGGAGTCGGCTCTCATCTCGCTGAACATCGCCGAGAAGGCGCCGATCGCCGTGGACATCAGCAGGACGAGCGCAACCGCAACCACCACCACGAAGACGGCCACCGCGACGAACACCATGCTTCCAGTGAACCACTCGACGCCGGTCCCGTCGCCGGTTCGAACGCAGGTCCGTGGACGCCGGGGATTGTCGGACCCGACCTCTACCGTCGACGACACACATCAGCACCAGCCGGAGGCCGCACATGTCCCCCACCGTCACCCGGAACCGGTTGGAATTCGCCTTCCCCGACGTCCACCCCGACGCCCGGTTGCACATCCGCGTGCATCGCACCCTCCGCGTTCCCGACGACGAGACCACCTACGGGCTGCCACCGAGCATCGGCTCGTTTCCGCTGATGAATGCGGAATCGGTGGCCCACAGGTCGCGCACCTGGGCCGGTTCCGACGTCCTGCTCCCGATGTGGCAGGCCGAGGCCGCGTGGTTCAGCTTCTCCTCGCCCGAGGACTACCCGTTCCTGGTCCGGATCTCCGTCGGCGGCATCAACGCGGTCACCGGAGACGACTTCTCCGACGCTGTCGACTTCCAGGGCTAGGACTACTTCGAGGTCCCCGAACAGCCTTGGCTCGACGGCTTCCGCGTGGACGAGAAGACCGTCCGGCAGTTCGTCGCGATGCCTCTCGGTGGCGGTTACACGGCCGCGGAGCAGCTCACCGGAGCCGACGACGGAAGACTACGCATCCAGGTCACGCCGCTCCGCGGGTCGGTCTGGAACGAGCGGATCGCCACTCGACGCGAAGAGCCGACTCTCGACGATCCCGACATGATGGTTTTGTGTGCAGAAGCGCCCGGGGCCACCGGTGCGATGGGCATGGGCGCCGGCGGATCGATCACGCAGTCGATCGCGACGCCGATCGAACCGCGCACCAACTGGGACACCGGCACCACCGGCGAGGCCGTCCTGCGCATCGTCAACAGCGCCGACTGGAAGGGACTGACCGGCACCGCTCCGCACCACGCTCCTCCCACGATCGAGGAGTATCTCCAGTACGGCTACCCGTGGTTCGAGTGGTACGACGACTCGCTCGCGCGGCGCGGTGACTCGAAGCTCTCCGGCCTGAAGACGGTGAAGGAGATCGGGGACTCGAAGGGCGAGTCACCCCTCCCCGACAACCCCAGCTTCGACCCGCCCGTACCGCACGTCGTCACGGCGTGATCACCCACCGACCCCGCCGGCCCGGCTTCGCCGCGGCCTTCTGAGCATCGGCAGCCTGATCGAGGGGCAGGGTCCCCTCGACCCGGATCGGCAGGTCGCCCGCCGCGGCGAGTTCGAGCAGTCGTCCGAGCCGACCGTCGGCGTGAGAGTCCACCACGTCGACGGTGATCCCACGTTCGGCGGCCGGCGCTCGACCGGGCATCACCCCGACCAACCGGCCACCGTCACGCACCAGCGCGAGTGCGGCCTCCTGCATCGCCGCGGCGTCGGCGACCGCGGGCCAGCCGCCCTGTGGCCGGTCGAGGAAGCCGGCGCCGAGGCCGCGGACGAACCCCTCGTCGGCCGGTCGGGCCAGTCCGGTGACGTCCCATCCTCGACGCCGGGCCAGGACCAGCAGGTATCCACCGACCACTCCGGCCGCCCCGGTCACGAGTAGTCGGTCGCTGCCGGGTCCGGGCTCGTCGAGCAGGTCGAGGATCTGCTCGGCGGCAAGGGCGTTGATGGCCACGGTCGATGCCGCGACGAGATCCAGGGATTCCGGTACGCCCGCCACCGCATCGACCGGGACCACGACCTCGTCCGCGTAGGCGCCGGTCGGATGGTCGAAGCCGGGCAGGACACCGGCCACCCTGGTTCCCGGGGCGAGGTCGACGCCGGCACCGGACTCGAGCACCGTGCCTGCGAAGTCCATGCCCAATCCGACGGCCGCGTCGCCGTTGATCACCCCCACCGAGTGGAAGAACCCCGACGAGACCGCGAGGTCGACCGGATTGATCGACGCAGCGGCGACCGCGACGCGCACCTCGCCGTCCGCGGGTCGCCGCACCGGGACGTCGACGATCTCGATCGAATCGGGTCCCGACGGTGCGGTCACGACGGCGGCACGAAAAGTGTCTCGATATGTGTTCATGGTGTGCTCCTTCTTGTGTGTGGCGCTCCTATGAACCACCATGAGAGAGCAACTCTCCAATGGAAAGTACGCACTTCAAAGTGCGTTACTCACCGGAACGAAAGGGTGCCGCCATGCCGACACAGACCGCGGCCGACAAACGCGCCGAGGCCCGCGCACAGTACGACGCATTCCTCGCGCAGTGCCCGAGCCGCCAGCTCCTCGACCGCATCTCCAACAAGTGGGTCGCGCTCATCCTCGCCGCACTCGGCAGCGATGGCCCCGCCCCGGGCAACGACTGTCCCGGTGGCCCGCAGACCATGCGCTATTCCCAACTGGCACAACGCCTGGCCGGGGTCAGCCAGAAGATGCTGACGCAGACGCTGCGCTCGATGGAACGCGATGGACTCCTCACGCGCACCGTGACTCCCACGGTCCCGGTCACGGTCACCTACGAACTCACCGACCTCGGACTCTCCCTGCACGGGGTCATGGCATCGATCAAGACCTGGGCCGAGGCCCACATGGACGAGGTACACGCGAGCCGCGAAAGGTACGACGCCACACATCGGTGACCCGAGCGCTCGTACGACGCCGAACTCGCTCGACCAGGTTCGATCCGACCCCAAGCAATCGCTTGGTTTGTTACGTTCAGCGACGATGGGATTCCTGAAGCAGACCACGCCGGACATCGATTTCCCGACCTGGAGCCAGGGCACGCGCGCGGAGAAGATCCGACCGATGGCGCGACACTGGGCCGAGGTCGGATTCGGGACGCCGGTCGCCTTGCACCTGTTCTACGTCGGAAAGATCCTCGCCTACATCCTGATCGGCTGGGCGATCGTCATCTCGACGCCCGGCATCGACGGCTTCTTCGCGGTCACCGACTGGTACGACGAGCCGATCGTCTTCCAGAAGATCGTTCTGTACACGATGCTGTTCGAGGTCGTGGGATTCGGCTGCGGGTTCGGTCCGCTGAACAACCGCTTCTTCCCACCCTTCGGTTCGATCCTCTACTGGTTGCGCCCCAAGACCATCCGCCAGCCGCCGTGGCCGCGCATCCCGTTGACCGCGGGCGACACCCGAACCCCGGTCGACGTCGCGCTCTACGGCGCGCTGATCGTCGTCGTGCTGATCGCGCTCTTCAGCCCCGGGGCCGGCGCGGTCCCCGCTCTCGACACGACTGTCGGCGTGCTGCCGCTGTGGCAGATCTGGACGATCCTCGCGCTCCTCGCCGCGATCGGACTCCGCGACAAGACGGTCTTCCTCGCGGCGCGCGGCGAGGTGTACGGGGCGCTCACGGTGACGTTCCTGTTCAGTGGCGTCGACATGATCATCGGCGCCAAACTTCTGTTCCTGTGCATCTGGCTGGGCGCGGCGACGTCGAAGTTGAACAAGCACTTCCCCTTCGTCATCGCGACGATGATGTCGAACAACCCGATCTGGCGGTCGCCGAAGATCAAACGCAAGTTCTTCGAGAACTTCCCCGACGACCTGCGTCCCGGACGACGCTCACGCTGGATCGCCCACTTCTCCACCGCCGTCGAGGGACTCGTCCCCATCGTGCTGTTCTTCTCGCACGGCGGATGGGTCGGCGGGATCGCCGCCGCGGTCATGCTCGTCTTCCACTTCGGCATCTTGTCGTCGATCCCGATGGGCGTCCCGCTGGAGTGGAACGTCTTCATGATGTTCGGCATCCTGGCGATCTTCGTCGGACACCCGGGCGTCGGCCTCACCGATCTCGAATCCCCGTGGCCCATCCTGCTGTTCGTGGTCTCGGCGACGACCGTCGTCGTCGGGAACCTGATGCCGCGCAAGGTGTCGTTCCTGCCGGGCATGCGGTACTACGCAGGCAACTGGGACACCGGGCTGTGGTGCATCAAACCGTCGGCGTCGGCGAAGATCGAAGCGGGCATCGTCGCCATCGCCTCGATGCCGGCCGCCCAGCTCGAACGCTTCTACGGCAGTCCCGAAGCCGCCCAGATCCCGCTCTACATGGGATATGCGTTCCGCTCCTTCAACAGTCACGGTCGGGCGCTTTTCACACTGGCGCACCGGGCCATGTCCGGCACCCCCGAGGAGGAGTACGTCCTGACAGACGGTGAGCGCATCTGCAGCACCGCGATGGGCTGGAACTTCGGCGACGGTCACCTCTCGAACGAGCAGCTGATCGAATCTTTGCAACGGCGTTGCCGTTTCGAGCCGGGCGAGGTTCGGATCGTTCTGCTCGACGCCCAGCCGATTCATCGTCAGATCCAGGAGTACCGCCTGATCGACCCGGCGACCGGCGTCTTCGAACGCGGCTACGTGCGGGTCGCAGACCTCGTCACCCGCCAACCATGGGACGACGAGGTCCCCACGACGGTGACGTGGCGTGCCGACGGAACCCACACCGGCGTGCACAGCTAGCTCGACGCCAGGTAGCTGTGGACGAAGGTGACCGCCATCGCCCCTTCTCCGACGGCCGACGCGACACGTTTGACCGAGTTCCGGCGCACGTCCCCGGCCGCGAAGAATCCGGGAACCGAGGTCTCCATGTAGTAGGGAGCACGCTCGAGCGGCCAGTGCGCCTCGTGGTGGGTGCGCACGAGATCAGGTCCGGTGATCAGGAAGCCGTGGTCGTCGCGCACCAGCGGGGTCCCGGCTGCCCATTCGGTTGCGGGGTCTCCGCCGATACACACGAACAGTCGTTCCGTGTCGGCGTCCTCGACGTCGCCGGTTCCGGTGTCCTCGAGACGGATGGACGTCAGCCCGTCTGCTCCGTCGAGTCCGACCACCCGGGTGTTCGTCCTGATCTCGACATTCGGCTGTCGCACGACCCGTTCTTCGAGATAGGCGGACAGCGTCGCCGACAGGGAGGGCCCACGGACAAGCATGGTGACGCGCTTGGCGTACGCCGACAGGTTCATCACCGCCTGACCGGCGGAATTGCCGCCACCGACGACGAACACCTCGAGGTCGGAGCAGGTCGGCGCCTCGCTGGTCCCCGCCCCGTAGAACAGGCCGCAGCCCATATAGCGGTCCTCGTCGGGAATTCCGAGGCGTCGCCACTCGACACCGGTCGTGCACACTGCTGCGCGTGAGACGACGGTCGTCCCGTCGTTCAGCGTCGTGTACACCCGATCGTCGGCGAATCGGGTCTGCAATCCGTCGCGCATGAGGAGCAGCTCGGCACCGAACGAGACAGCCTGTTGGCGCGCGCGTTCGGTCAATTCGCCGCCCGGGATACCCTTCGGGAAGCCGAGATAGTTCTCGATGAGGCTGCTGTAGCCCGCTTGCCCGCCAACCGCCTCGCGCTCCAGAACGGCCACAGTCAGTCCCTCGGAGGCGGCGTACACCGCCGCGGACAGACCTGCCGGCCCGGCGCCGTAGATCGCGACGTCGTACTCCTGCAGTTTCGGTTCCTGGACCCACCCGAGTCGGTCCGCCAGTTCGGCGGCCGTCGGGGAATGCAACCGCGAACCGTCGCACAGATCGACGATCGGAAGGTCCGTCTCGTCCAGCGGCAGACCGAAGTGTCGTGCGCAGTCGACGTCGGTGTCGATCGCGATCCATCGGAAATGAACGACGCTCCTGCTGAGGAAGTCGCGTAGTTCGAACGCGTGCCAACTCTGGCTGCGTCCGTAGACGCTGACGGGGTCGGTGGCGTGTGAGTTCATGGTGGCCATGAGGGGCTCCGTGGTTCGTGAATTGCAGTGGCGAAGGATGTTTCAGAGTCAGCGTGCGTGCGCGCG
The DNA here is from genome assembly GCF_021245825.1 of Gordonia metallireducens. Classification (NCBI taxonomy): domain Bacteria; kingdom Bacillati; phylum Actinomycetota; class Actinomycetes; order Mycobacteriales; family Gordoniaceae; genus Gordonia; species Gordonia metallireducens. The sequence continues at coordinate 70,369 of NZ_JAJQJP010000030.1, forward strand.
GTCGAGCTGCCGGACCCAGTCGCTCGGCACCCGCGCTGTCGGTCCGGGGACGCCTTGCGCCGGCGGGTGGGACGTCGGTTCGACCATCGTCGGACCGTCGAACACCTGACGGGTCTTGAAGCTGTAGAACCAGTTCTCCCCTGGCTCATAGCTCTGCATCACCGTGTGCCCGCTCTCGGCAGCATGCTTGCGGGCGTGACGGCTGAGCGAATCGTCGCAGCATCCGATGTGACCACACTCGGCGCACCGCCGAAGATGGAACCACCACGACCCGGCGGCTTCGCATTCGACGCACCCCGGCCCGGTCGGCGCAACGCTCGTGTCGATCGATGTGTCGTCCATGATGAAATCCCCTCTCGCGCAGTTTCACTGCGGGTACCGGATTCGTTCTGGTGAGTCCGTGTTCGGTGGATACAAGACTCGTCCGATGTGGGGCAGATGTCGTCGATGCTGACCGCCAACCCGACCGGAGGGTGGCCGGTGGTCGGGGTTACCGGTTAACCGGTATCAGCAGTCACGCGAACGACCGGGACCGGCGTGTCCGAGGTGCACAGACGGGGATGGTGCGCCATGATCGAAGGCACACGTCGAGATCGCGGACCCAGCACCCGATCGTCGTGCGCGTCGAGCCGGCGCCCGGTCCAGCGCGTGCGCTCCAGTACGTCACGATCATCAAATATTCAGTCCGGCAACATATTTCCGCCGCGTCGACGTGCAGAACAATCCGGATTCGGTCACACTGGGAGAACACAGTCCTTCGCCGAGAGGGGTCATCGTGACCAGAATCTTCGATGCAACCACCTGGGGAGCCCAGCTCTGCACAGCCGATGACGACATCCTGGCGGGCGAGGTGTCACTGCGTGAGGAATCCCTGCGACGCAAGGTCGCCTTCTACCTCGATACCGAGGGACTGCCCGTGTGCCAGTCCTCGTGCGCGGCGTCGGAGTGGTATCCGACGCTGGTCACCCGGATGACGTCGGTGGTCATCTCCCACGGGCGCGCGGTCGTCTCCATCGACGCCGCTCTTCCACTGCACTCGTCGATTCTCGACGTCGCGTTCCCCGGGGCCGGTTCGACCGGGTCGATGGTCGACATCACCGTGGTCGACCTGTCCCGGCACCGCCGCACCCTCCATACCGAGATCCCGTCACACCTGGTGGTGACCGGCACCATCGCCGTGGCACTGTCTCCCGTCGGCGCGGCACAGCGAACCGGCTCGCCGACACGCAGGACCACGATCGGCTGATCCCCGCCGCGAGAGAGCCGGTCAGGCATCCGCGTCGAGATCGCGCGGAGCGACTCGCTCCGTCTCAGACCGGGTCGACGGCTCGTCGCCGATGCGCGACAGCAGCTGCAGCGCGTTTCTCGACGACGAGCCGGCCTCGGTCCGGTAGACGAAAATCGTCTGTTCGGGATCGTCACCCGGGGTCAGGGCCTGGTAGGCGACAGTCAGGTCGCCCACCAGCGGGTGGTGATAACGCTTGGTGCCGACACTGCGTTCATGCACGCGGTTGCGTGCCCACAGCTTGACGAACTCTGGGCTGTGGATCGACAGTTCACCCACCAGGGCACCGAGTTTCGGATCGTCGGGGTGCTTGCCCGCGTCCATGCGAAGCATGGCGGCGGTGTCTGCGGCGACGCCGCCCCAGTCGGCGTACAGGTCGCGTGCGTGCGGGTCGAGAAAGACGAAGCGTGCCTGATTCCGTTGTGCTGCAGGCATGTTCTCGAAGTCGGCGACGAGCAGACCGGCAAGCCGGTTGTGTCCCAGCACATCCAGCCGACGTCCGAGCACGAACGCAGGTTGTAGCGCCGCGTCGAAGGTCACGAGCAGTTCCCGTGTCGACTCGTGAAGACGCTGTGGCCTGTCCGCACGTCGTCGGGCCGGTTCGCGGCGGGCGATCGTGTGCAGATGTGAGCGTTCGCTGTCGTCGAGCTGAAGGGCGTCGGCCAGGGCGTCGAGCACTTCCAGGGACGCACTCTTGCTCCGCCCCTGCTCCAGTCGCGTGTAGTAGTCGACGCTCACCCCGGCGAGCATCGCCAGCTCCTCGCGTCGCAGACCGTTGACCCGGCGCCTCCCGGTGTCGGATATTCCGGCGGTCTCGGGCGTCAATCGGCCGCGGGCAGCGCGGAGGAAATCGGCGAGCGACGGTTCCAGCTGATCGGCCATGTCTCCATCCTGGGGATTCGGCCGACGTGCGTCAAAGGATGTGGGTGGCCCAGTTTGTCCCAGGAAGAACTCTCTCTTCACCGGTGCTCGCGGCATCGCAACCATGGATGTCATCGCCTCGACGGCGATTCACCACCATCCCAACGAAAGTGAGCACGAACATGTCTGTCTGGATGATCACCGGAGCCGGCCGCGGACTGGGCCTCGAGATGGCTCGGGCCGCACTGCAGGCCGGCGACCGAGTCGCGGTCTGCGCGCGCCGCACCGACTCCATCCCCGAGGACGTCCGAGCCGACGCCGATGTCCTACCGGTACCGCTCGACGTCACCGATCCCGACCAGGTCGCCACCGCCGTCGCCCTGACGGTGGAGCGGTTCGGAACCATCGACGTCCTGGTCAACAACGCCGGACGCGGTCTGCTCGGTGCGGTGGAGGAGGTCACCGACGCCGAGGCGCGGTCGGTGTTCGACGTCAACGTCTTCGGACTCCTCAACACCACTCGTGCGGTCGTGCCGCTGATGCGGGCCGCCGGTCGCGGCAAACTCGTGCACATCGGATCGCGCGGAGGCTTCGAGGGCGAGCCGGGCGTCGGACTCTATTCGGCCACCAAGTTCGCGGTCGCGGGCATCAGCGAATCCCTCGCCGGCGAGCTCGCGCCGTTCGGCATCCAGAGCACCGTCGTCGAACCCGGTGTGTTCCGCACCGACTTCCTCGACGCCAGTTCGCTACAACTCCCGGCGAATCAGATTGCGGCGTATGACGGCACCCCCGCTCACGCGACACTCGACTGGGCCGCGGAGACCAACCACTCGCAGCTCGGCGATCCGGTCAAGGGCGCCGCGTTCATCCACCGGATCGTGTCGTCGGACGGTCCACTGCCGCTGCATCTTCCCGTAGGCCAGGACGCGCTCGACCGGCGGGTGGCGATCACCGAACGCATCGAGAAGGAGATCGCGCCGCTGCGCGAGGCGTCCGCAGCCACCGCGTGTGACTGACGGTCAGCGGTCGAGCACCGTCGGGCCGAGGAACTCGCAGACCTTGAGGGCCAGGGCGAGGTCGAGGCGGTCGCGGTCGCGCGGCACCTCGGCCAGCGCCTTCCCGACGCGGTACTTCACCGTGTTCCGGTGCAGGTTCAGGCGTTCGGCGGTGTGGAGGTGACTTTCCTTCGTGGCGAAGTACACCGACAGCGTCTCGCGCAGCATCGCCGCGTTCGGGGTGTCCTCGGCGAGTCCGCCCAGTACTTCGTGGACCCAGGCACGCGTCGAATCCAGTTCGCGGGCAAGTAATGACACGACGGCGACACCCCGGTCGCCGAAGCCGACGACCTGTCCGGCCGAACTCCCCGGCGTCGTGGCGACCGAATAGGCGGCGCGGGCCTGCTCGTGTGTGCGCCGGAAACCACGCGCACCCGACGCCGGGAGGCCCCAGGCGACCCTGACCCCCGGCGGCACCGTTGCCTGCGCAACGCTGTCGTCGTCGCCGCGAACTGCCAAGGGAATCCAGGCCCAGACGGTCGACCGGTCGATCGCGGTGACGATCGGGTCCCCTCCGCCACCGATCTGTACGGCCAGGTCTCGCGCCGCGCGGGTGAGCGCGCCCAGCTCGCGCGGATCGTCGTCGGCCGACCACACGATCAGCGCGAGATGCCGCCGTTCCAGGCGGTATCCGGTCTCGCTCTCGAAGTCGCGGTCGTCGGCGTCGAGGCTGTCGAGGAACGTGTGGATGGCGGCCGACTGCACGTTGCCCTCGACGCCGAGCCACCGGCGGCGCTCGTCCTCGTAGGCCTCGAACACGTAGAGCGTTATCCAGTCGATGTAGCCGAAGACGACATCTGAGATGTGCCGGATGAGCGCCATGGAGGCCTCGGCATCGAGGTCGAGTTCCTCGACCAGCCGGTAACAGCGGTGCATCATGCTGTTCTGTCCCATGTGGTACGCCCGGACGAGTGAGTTCGACGGCACGTCACGCTGCGCCAGCCGAAGCGCGTATTCCACTGCTGCAGTGGCGGGTTGGAGATGCTCGATGGGAATGTCGTTGGCGAGTACGTGAATGATCGTCGACACGTTACCGTGGACGCTGGCCTCGAGGAGCTCGACGAGTTTCGGGTCGGTGTCGAGCTGATCGATGCCCGTCATCATCGAGCTCAGTTCGGCGACGATCTCGGGTTCGCTCTCCCGCAACATCTTCGCCACCAGCGCCGCATGTTCGAGGAGCTCGGAACCGGCGGCGGCGGGTACCCCGGCCAGCCGGTCGCGGGCGGCGTCACCGGCGGCCGTCGACATCGACCGGAAGGAACCCGAACCGGTCACCGCACCAAGCTCTTACGGTTGTGCCGTAGCGCCGACTCGGCGGCGTGGTAGCCGCACAGCCCGTGCACACCGGCGCCCGGCGGGCTCGCCTGGGAGCAGATGTACACGCCCGGAACGCCTGTCGAGTACGGATCGACCGCGAGGCGGGGTCGCAGGACCATCTGCAGGCCGTCGTTCGCGCCGCCGATGATGTCGCCGGCCGCGAAGTTGGCGTTGCCCTGGTGCAGCGCCTCGGTCCCCATGCTCGTCGTGTCGACGATGCGGTCGCGGAAGCCCGGCGCGAATCTCTCGATCTGCGCCACGATCTGATCGGTGGCGTCGCCGTCGAAGCCCCGTGGGACGTGCGCGTAGGCGTAGATCGGGTTGATGCCGCCCGCGCTCCTACTGGGATCGGCGACATACTGCTGACCGAGCAGGACGAACGGCCGGGACGGCATGACCCCCGCGGCGCGCTGCTTCTCCGTGTACGCAACCTCGTCGAAATCGCCGCCGAGGTGGACGGTTCCGGCCCGCACGCAATCCGGATTGGTCCACGGGATGTCGCCGTCGATGGCGAAATCGACCTTGAAAGCCGACGACCCGACGCGGTACCGCCGGTAAGAACGGCGAACTCGCGCAGGCATGGCGTCACCGTAGATCGAGAGCACTTGTGCGGGCGACAGATCCAGCAGGACGAGGTCGGCTGGCGGGATGTCCGCACGGGAGCTGACCCGGACTCCGGTCTCGATCTTGCCGCCGGCGTCGAGCAGCGCCGCCGACACCGCCGCGATGATGGCGCCGGAACCGCCCTCGGCAACCGGCCACCCGTATCGATGCCCGCTTGCGGCGATCATCAGACCGAGTGAAGCCGTCAACGGCCGGTCGAGACGGGAGAACAGATGCGCGGCGATGCCGCCGTAGAGCGCACGCGCCCGGTCGGTTCGGAACCACCGCGCGAGCACGGTCGCCGGCAGCACCGCGCGAGGACCGAAGGCCGCCAGGCGGATCGGGTGCCCGGGGACGTTGACGATCGGCCGGAGCAGGTCCTCGCCGAGGTCGTCGAAGTGTTCGGCCAGGTCGCCGAACAGCGACTGCCAGCGGCTGCCGTCGGAACCGAGGCCGGCGGCGGTCTCGGTGATCGACTGGTACAGCAGCGCGGCGTCACCGGAATCGAGCGGGTGGGCGCAGTCGATCTCCGGCCACTTCCACACCAGCCCGTACTTCTCGAGCCCGACCTCGGCCCAGAACGGCGACCCCACTCCGAGCGGATGGAACGCCGAACAGTGGTCGTGGATGACGCCCGGGACGGTCAGTTCGCCGGACCGTGCGCCACCCCCGACCGTGTCGGCGGCTTCCAGTACCGTCACCTGCACCCCGTTGCGGGCCAGGTGCAGGGCGGCGGCGAGCCCGTTGGGCCCGCCGCCGACCACGACAGCAGTGGTCACTGCTGCACCTGGTCTGTCGCCGGTACGGGCGACCTGCCGCGGTCGTTGCGGCGCATCTGCGGTTCACGCACCACCTCAGGATCGGTGACCGCGCGACGGGCGTCAACGTCGAGCGTCCACTCGACCTCGAACGGGATCGGCCCGTTCGGCAGCCAGGGCTGTTCGTTGATCGCGTCGACGACCCGGTAGGTGCCGGTCTCGATGACACCCAGCGCGGCGTCGATCACCTTGTAGCTCTGCGTGCCCTTGTGGATCGGCTGCGACTCGATCCACGCGACGGTGAACTCACCCGGCGCGAAGTTGCAGCGTCGCTGCAGGGCGGCGATCAGCTTCTCGTCGTGGAGGTGTCCGTCGCCGAAGTTGAAGGCCACCAGCGAGTTACAGGAGAACTCTGCCTCCCGCAGGGTGTAGGTGTCGATGTCGGAACCGAGGTGACGCATCATCAGCGAGTACAGCGCGCGTCCCTGGCTGTGCAGCGACCGCCAGGCGAGCAACTGGTGCATCACCACATCGGCGACCTCGGGCGGGTACGACTCGAGCAGCTGCGTGCGGGTGTTCTTGGCCGGCCGCACGACGTGCTTGTCGAGTTTCTCCTCGGCGCCCGGCGCGAACGCCCAGGTCGCCGACGCCCAGTTGCCGGCGTACTGACGCATCGACGGCAGGAAGGAGACGAGGTCGGGCCGCAGGTTGCCCAGGACCGGGAAGAAGCAGAGCGCCGCGACGATCAGCACCAGGCCCCACGGGGTCGATGTGTCGGTGAGGGCGTAACCGTCCCAAGCCGGGAACCCGAGGAACAGGCACACCGACGCGTAGGCGAACAGCATGTTCCATTCGAGGGGGACGGCCAGCGGGAACGTCGACAGGATGAAGAGGTGGAAGCACACCATCAGCACGACCGCGGCCACGGTGAGGGTCTTGTTGGTGGAGAACAGCAGCACCAGGGGCGTGACGATCTCGACGATGGTGCCCAGCACATGTCCGACACCGCCGGCCAGCTTCGACGGCCGCATGTCCTCAGGGAAGTTGCGGTAGTGCGAACGCTTGACGGTCTTGCTCGGCAGCCACGGGGTGTTCGACAGCATCGGCGGGATCACCATCGAGAAGTGGTGGCCCATCTTGGAGATGCCGGCACCGACCCAGACGGTCACGATCAGCAGCTTGAGCGCGAGGATCATGTCCACGAACGGCAGGATTCCGAAGAAGATCATGGCGGGCAGATACTGCTCGGATCGTCCGGCCAGGAAAATGACCTTGTCCCGTAGTCCCATCACGACGATCAGGGCGATCAGCGGGTACATCAGGGTCGGGTTGACCAGGCCCTGGTTGTCGGCCATCGCGGCGTCGAGCGAGTTCGAGGTGACACCCGGAAGTGCGATCGCCACAACGAGATTCGTCAGGATGAGCGCATAGATCGCGACGTCGAAGGGGGTGCGGGAATCACCCCTGGTGAAGGGCACCTTGTCGGGCCACGGTGGGAGCCGAATCGTTTTGGGGCGCAACCAGTAGAGGAGGCCGCCGGTCATCGGCTTGAAGTGGCCGGCCAGCGGACCCCAGGAGCCGCCGATGCCGAGGATCTCCACCAGCACCGTCCACAGGATCGCCTTCTGGTAGACGATGGGCTGGTTCCACCACTCGGTGATGTGCAGTGGGTTGAGCCCGGACGTGAGGGTCGCGATGGTGATCCCCACGCCGACGTAGAAGACGAAGACCTTCGCCAGATAGATGATGTGCACCATCTTCGGTGTGCCGAATCCGTAATCGGCCCAATGGGCGCCGAGTGTGCGGATGCGGTCGAAGAACGGTCTCTGGAGGAATGTCTCCGGGTCCACTTGCGGGAAATCGGGTTGGGTGAGTCCCATTGCTGTGCACTCCTTCTTGCGGTGGCCGGCACCGGATTCGGGCGTCGCGGGGGTCCGCGGCGCGTGGGGTATCGCCTCGGCAGCCCGACGGCTGCGAGTTGGTGGATCGTTCGGGGTCGTTCAGATGGTTGCCGGGCTGCGCAACTCGTTGCGCAGGGTCGGTTTGTCGATCTTGCCGACGGGATTGCGCGGCAGTGCCTCGACGACGTGGATCACGCTGGGCTGCTTGACCTTCGCGAGCCGGTCGGCGATGTGGGCGGCGAGTTCCTCGGCGGACGGGCTGCGGTCCGGGTAGGTGACCACGAAGGCGACCGGCAGCTCGCCGTAGAGCTCGTCGGGGGCGCCGACGACGGCGCATTCGAGGACGTCGGGGTGGGTGGCGAGCGCGTTCTCGATCTCCTTCGGGTAGATGTTCTCGCCGCCGCGGATGATCATGTCCTTGATCCGGTCGACGAGGGTCAGGTAGCCGTCGGAATCGAGGCGGCCGACGTCGCCGGTGTGCAGCCGGCCGTCGACGACGGTCGACGCGGTGGCGTCGGGGCAATTCAGGTAGCCGCGCATGACATTCGGTCCGCTGATGACCACCTCCCCGATCTCACCGGTCGGCACCTCGGCGCCCGTGGCGTCGACGATGACGATGTGCTGGCCCGGGAGCGCAGGCCCGACCGAGCCGAGTTTGCGCACACCGTCGACCGGGTTGCAGGCGGACGCGCAGGTGCCCTCGGTGAGCCCGTAACCCTCCACAATCGGGATGCCGAAGGCCTGTTCGACGCGGTCGAGCAGTTCCTTGGAGATCGGGGCAGCGCCGCAGACCGCGAATCGCAGCGACGCGGTGGCGTCCGGGGTGAGGCCGGGCTGCGAGACGAGGAGTGCGTAGATGGTCGGAACCGCGGAGAAGTACGTCGGCTTCAGTCGCGCGACGTCGTCGAAGAATCGGCCGGGCGAGAACTTGCCGGTGATGCTCAATTGCCCGCCGACGAGCATCGGGGCCAGGAAGCTCACACAGATGGCGTTGACGTGGAACAGCGGCAGGACGAGAAGGGCATGGTCCCAATTGGTGAGCGAGAAGTGCTGCGCCATCGACGATCCCATGTGGTGCAGGTTCCCGTGGCAGAGGCGCACACCCTTGGGCCGACCGGTCGAGCCGGACGTGTAGATGAGCAGGGCGTCGTCGTCGAAGCTCGGCGCGGCCGGGGCCCGCCAGCGCGGATTCGACGAGGTGGCGAGGTCGTCGACGGGAAGGAAGTCACGATCGGGATCGGTGCCGCCCGCGGTCACTCCGATGACGAGCCGTGCGCCCGAGTCCGCGAGCTGGTATTCGGCCTCGTCGGGCGTGAAGGCGGGATTGACGGGCGTGGCGGCCGCCCCGAGTCGCCAGGCCGCCATCAACGTGATCAGTAGTTCGACGCGGTTCGGCAGGAAGGTCGCCACCACGTCACCCCGTCCGACACCTCGAGCGGCGAACTGCTCGGCCGCGGCGTCGACACGTTCGGCGAATGCCGCGTAGTCGAGTGCGGTCACGTCGTCGCGTACGCACGGTGCGTCGCCGCGTCTTGTCAGGTCCCAGGCGAAATAGGAACTGGTCACGGGTAGGCCCTCCCCAAGCAGATCTACGTTCGTCCTCCGGTGTGTGATCCAGAACACTAAGCAACCGCAAAGTGATCTGAAACGGTCCGGGAGGCCAGACTTGGGAGGGTCGTTTGTGCTCGGAGCACAAAGCGGCGCCCGCGCGATCGCCGCCCACTCGTCGACGCGTCAGCCGTCCACGTCAGCCAAGAAGCCGCCGACCGCCCCTGCCAGGCGACCCGGCGCCTCGAGCGCGACATGATGCCCGACGCCGTCGAACTCGATCGCGGAGACGGGCCCGGCCGAGATCTGAGCCAGTGTCCGAGCGGTGAACGGGCCACCGTAGGTTCCCACCGCGAGCATCGGCATGGTCAACGACACCACCGCCTTGGCCCGGAACTCATCACCCTCGGAGAGCATGGATCGATACAGGCCCGCCGCTCCTCGCCAGCCACCTTCTCGCGCGAACACCCGCACGAACTCGTCGAGATCGGCTTCGTCGACCGCCCCCTCGACACGCGTCATCGTCGGAAACGCCCAGTCGCCGAGGACTTTCCGTTCCCGCCCGGCGAACAGCAGATCGGCGATCCCCGGTGCGGCCAACGCACCGATGTGCCACGATCCCCCGTGGACGACATCGGCGAACCCTTCGAGACCGAACCCGGCGAGCCCCATCTCCACCCCGATCAGGCTCCGCACGAGTTCGGGATGCGCGGAGGCGAGCCGATAGACCGAGCCGCCCGAGATGTCCTGCGCCAGAACATGCATGGGACCAACAGCGAGGTACCGGATGAGCTGATGTAGATCATCCGCCGCCATGGCACCACCGAAGCCTTCGCCCGCGACCGCAGAGTCACCGAAACCGCGCAGATCGACGGCGAACACCTGGTGGTTCTTCGCCAACAATGGGATCAATCGGTGGAATGTCCACCACGACTCCGGGAATCCGTGGACGAGCAGGATGGGCGAACCACCGCTCCCCGCCGAGACATAGTGCAGCGACGTCCCGTTCACGTACGCGACGTGGTGTTCCACCTCGGGGATCGTCGCCCTGGTTGTACTACGCGCTTCCACACTCATGACCATTCCCTCGTTCTGTCAACCTGGTTGTCAATACGGTAGATTTCTGTCAACCTGGTTGTCAATAGCCGAGGCGGTCGGTAACCTCCGGTCGTGGATGTTTCCCGCGGGGCCCAGTTCGCCCGCTTGCTGCTCGAGACCTTCGATGCGATGACGCGCGAGGTCGTCGAAGAACTGGCCGACGCCGGACACCCGGGCCTCACCGTGACCAACGAACTCGCCATGGAGGCCATCGACGACGGAGCGGGCAACGCGGCATCCCTCGCCCGGCGTCTGGGCGTCTCGCGACAGGCCGCAGCGAAGACGATCACCGCGCTGGAAGGGTTGGGTTACGTCGAACGCGCCGCGGACGCCGACGACGCCCGGCGCAAGAGTTTGCGCATCACCGCCCGCGGACGCGAGGCCATCAGAGTCGGAAGCGCGGCCTTCGACCGCATTCGCGTGCGGTGGGAGGCGGCACTCGGCGCGGACCGGGTCGCCGAGACCGAGGATGCCCTCAGATTTCTCCGCGACGGGGTCCCCGAAGAGAAATGACCCCCCATCCGTGAGGACGGGGGGTCATCTCTGGCGGTGGCGGAGGGATTTGAACCCTAATCGACCCACCTGGCCAGGCCCCGGAAACACCTCCAACCAGGGAATACAGCTCAGCCGACAGCACTGTTAGTCAGCCCAGATCGTGGGCAATTGTGGGCAGAATGTGGGCACAGTCCTAGTCCAGGTGACCTGCAAGCCACATCGCAACCCCCGCCTCATCGAAGCTGTGGTTAGCCACACCCTCGACGAAATCTGCAACTTCTAAGTCCGTCAGATGAGCGCCGAGACACGCTCCAAACGCCTCCATATAGATGACAGTGGAAACCCAAGCTGTCCGCTTGTTTCCCTCAAAGAAGGCGTGAGCATGCACGAGACCGTGGAGTAGGACACCCGCCCGCTGCAGCAGAGTGGGATAGAGCAGGTTTCCGCCCCATGTGTGCAGCGGACGTCCAAGTGCACCTTCCAGATCGGATCGCCCAGTGACTGCGTGCAAGTGCTGACCCACGATGCTCAGATTCGTGCCGACGACGTCGTCAGGCTCGAGACAGTAGTAGCTCACCGATCAGCGAGTAAGTCCAGCGCACCAGCCCATCGAGACGTTTGTCGCGCTACAGCGGCCGCGTATCCCGGACCCGACACCCCAACAGCACTGGTCGGCGGAGCCGTCGGGATGTCTTCCTTGCCGGCAATTACCTTTGCGGTGTAGCAACGCCGCATCTCAGTCACTGACAGAGCCTCCGACGAGTACGAATCATCAGCGAGACCACCCCGTGCAACTCGCCACGGCGCATCCTCGTGCGTCAGCGCGATCAACTCCGATTTGGGCAGCTTGCCATAGAAGTCCAGCACCCGATCGATGCTTGCCCGCGCTGTGTCGCTCAGCCTGGCCGGATCGGCGCCCGGCAACGCCGTACCCCAGACACCACCTTGGCGGTCGTACTTGTTGACGCGATGCAGATCGCGAACCACAGGTCCGTCTGGCCAAGCTTCGAACTGGTCATCGAATATCGGTCGACCATCCCAGGCGAGGTGCCAAACTTGGGAGAAGTATGTCAACTTCTCCAGCCTCCAAGCATCGACCCATCCAAGCCGGTTGTAGACGTACTGAGCGACATCCAGCGCAGTTGGCTTACCAGTCATCGCACGTCTCCTTCCGTTCAGTCGTCGATACTCCAGCGGGTTCGTTAGGTATAACCGCAGACTACGACAAGTAGTTCCCTGGTTACCCCAGGCTACCGCGTGTCAACCTGCACACTCACCCCAGATCATGCAGGGCACTGACAATTCATGTCCTTTCGACCCACGCGGGGTAGGGGTACCTCGTATGGGGTGCCGCCAATGCCATGGGGCGAGTTGGGTCGACGCGGGGGCCCTTCCCCCAAGTGGCTCAGTTCCGTATGGCTTGGAAGTCGCGCTGGACTTGGCGGTGTTCGTCCATGGGCGACACTCCAGTCCTCCCGCCGCGCGTAAGCGTGCCGGACCTCGTCAGGCCCGCTCGAGTCGAGTGCCACCCACGATTCGGGACTTGAAGTACGCTTCACTGCTGCGTAGCACGTAGCTCGCGCGCAAGCCGCGAGCGCGGAGAAAGGCCAGACGGATTCGGAGGCGCGCTGTCCTCAACCTGCTTCTCGTGCAGCCGGTCCTTGATGGCTTGCACATCCTCGTCGGACAGCAGCCACTTCCGGCCGATGCGGGTACCGAGTCCTTGGAACTTGCCGCCCTCGCGGGACAGGTGGTGCTTGACGTAGCGCGGCTTCAGTGGCCACAGTTCGGACTCACAAAGTTCATCGACAGGGACGTCCGATCATGCTGACGCTCGACTCCGGCCCACCCACCACACGGCGCCGGCGGCGGCCGCCAGCGCGACGGCGACCGAGCCGAGTGAGATCAGCAGAATCCGTCGATCCGAGTGTCTGTCTTCGCAGTACTCGTACGCAGCGGCGCCGCGGCTCATGTCGGCGTACCAGTCACCGATCGCAGCCTCGGCACCCGCTCGAATGTCCGCCTGTGATCTCGCGCCCTCGTAGTACGAGGAGGTATCGCTCGAGTCGAAACTCGATGAGTAGGTCCAAGAGTCAGACGACGAGAAGACCGTCCCACAGTCCGCGCCCGGTGCGCGCATTGTCGACACCATCAGCGGTACGCACACGATCAGCATGACCACCGCCCCGGCGGCGGCAAGGATCGTTATCAGGCGACTCGTGGTCAGCTGCATCGCTTGTCCTTCACCGGGGTGACTGTAGTTCGGACGACCTGGGCTACGCGGTTCCCAGCGCAGAATTCCTCCGGTCAGCGGACGCACTTAGTCGAGGGCACGCCACTCCGTCGCCAGCTCGATTCGGTCAGCCACCTCACAGATCCGGTCCCACGTCTCAAGCTGGAAAACGGGTTGATAGTCCAGCTCTGTGACGTCGGTTGTGTACCTGTCCAGCTGCGAACTCGTATACCAAGTGTCGTCGACCCGGACTGAGACGAAGCGGAATCGGTCCTTGAAGAATCGGATCGTCGAGAACTCGGGCGGTTCGCTATAGACACGCCTGCCGTCAGCTGTAGGTTCGACGGGACGGGGCCAAGCCGCCTCGCGAAGGTCGCGAACCTCGCGCATTAGGGAAGCTATGAACTCCCGGTCGGATTTGAGATGTCTCCGAAGCTCCGCCTCGACCTCGCTTATTCGTCTACGGGGCATCAGATCTGCCGACACCGGGGAGTTCTGCAGTCCATTCGACAGATGCTAGTGACCCGGCTAAGCGGAGGCACTCGGTCACTCAGAGGAACTGTTCGATTGCTGACCATGGGGCGTCAGGAGTATCGCCGTTGATCGCCTCGTCAAGCTCTTCCGCGAGCCGAACCACAAGCACGTGAGGGTCATCCCCGCGGCGGTCATCTCCGCAGTCCCCAGGGTCACCAGGCCAGTAGCCGTGCTCCTCTGCCCACATCCTTCTCTCCTCGCACCACACCTCGAAGACGTCTGGATAGCTACCGTCGCCCGGCTCGGGCCCCGTGCACTCCCACCCCTCGTAGCCTCTGCGATCGCACCAGACGCGAAACAACCGCAGCTCATCTGGCGGTAGTGCTCCGTGCGTTGTCCGCCCTCGTTGCCAGTGCGACCGGCGCCTCATTCTAGGGAACCACGCCTTTGATCCCGTACGTCCCTCGCGCTGAGCGCCGTTGCGGCTTCGGCGAAGACTCGTCCTGCTCGCCGGTAGGCAAACCCAGGGCTGCAATCAGGCGGGCGAACGTCACACGCTGCTGGCGAAGCTCAGGCAGTGCGGGATGTACACGCGTTCCCTGTGACGACTCGTTCAGTACCCCATCCCGGTCGAGCGTCCGCTGCAACCGGTCGAGAGCGTCCGCGGTCCGGCACGCCTCGAGTAGCAGCTGCTCCTCGTGTGCCGACAGATCCTCGTACTCCTCGATCGTCCGCGCCCACAAAGCTCGGCCGGCATCGCCTAGGCCCGGCGGCGGTGAGGGCAGGTCAGGTGGCTGAACGCCTGCCGGCTGCGTCATCAGGACCTCCAAAGGTCGATTCGATTCAGGGTTTCGGGGAGGGGACAGCCAATGCCGTGAGGAGCGAAACTCGGGGCGGGAGGGTGGCACCCCCCACCCCCTTCCGCCCCTCGACCAAGCTTCAGACGCCGCTGAACAGGTTGCTGACCATGTAGGTGAAGCCGGCGGAGGCGAAGGTGTTGTACTCCTGGAGCTTCTGCAGGTCGCGGAGCTTCTCCTCGGCTGCCGGCTTGTCCTTGAGGTGCTCGGTCATGATGTCGGTCCAGCCTTCGCTGACGGCTCGGGCGAGGATGGCGGAGACGAGGCTCTTGTCGTCGGAGAGCTTCGCGGTGCCGAGGAGTCGTCGGGCGTCATCACCGCTTTCGATGCGGGCCGCTCTGTCCTGTGCGTCTCGGTAGGCGATGATCTGGTTGGGGTCGCTGCTGGTGGTGCCGGTCAGCCCGAACAGCTCCTTCGAGAGCTTCTGCTTACGGTCCTCGACGAGGTCGACCTCCTGCTGTCGCAGCTTGCTCAGGCTTTCCTTGGCGGTCTCGTAGTGATGTTGCAGCGCTTCACGTTTGCCCAAGTCGGACAGCGAGGTGTTGTCCTTGACCTGTCGGACAGCGTTCTCGTAGTTGGTTCGGACGTTGTCTGCGCGGTTGCGGACGTCGGTGATCTGGGACTCGAGGTAGGCGAGAGACATGGTGTATTCCTTCCAGGGTTGCTGCTGGCTATCGAGGTGGCGTCGGCGACAGGTTGTCGCTGACTGTGGTTGGGATGCCCCGGGCTACGAGGTAGGGCCCGAGCTCGTGTTGCAGTGCTCTGCGTTCAGTGGGGTTGGCAGAGGCGAGGAGGTTGCGGGCCGTGTCGACCAGGTCGTCGGTGCCCATCCCGTCTAGGAGTCGTTGGGTCTGACCCCAGTAGCGCGCAGCTCGGAGCTCTGCTGCGATGTCCTCGCGGATCGACTGCAGGACGCTCATCACCCGCCCGTCCTCATCAGCTGCCGCGAGACGAAGTCGCGCTGCTCCTTGACCATTCGCGACTCGCTGGCGAATGTGGGGTTGTTGATTTGGACGCCGGGGCCCATTTTCGCGAGCATGGTGACGACCTGGCGGAGTTCAGCGACGACTTCGCCGACATTGCCTGCGCCGCCCTGGAAGTCCCGGCGAACCATCTCCTCGAACGCCTGCGTCTGCCGCGGGGACAGAACACGTTCCGGCTCGAGGATGCGCTTCTGCATGTCGCCGATGCCGTTGCCGATGCCGCCCTGGTCGTACCAGTTGTTCGCCTCGTGGTGCGCCTTCGCCTTCAGCGGGTCGCCGTAGCGCTCGCCGACGTAGTGGTCGAAGACCTCGCCCTGGGTGCGCGGATCTGGCCCCGGCGTCTTGCCTGCCGCGGCCCACGCCTCCGGGCTGTACTGGCCGGCGCCGTAGTACTTCCCGTTGCGCGCCTCGGGATTCCAGGTCGACTCCTTGTTCACGATCCAGTTGGTGGCATCCCACGGTGGACCCTGACGCCACGCCTCGCGCAGACCCGACCGGAACGCATCCTTGATCGCGTTGCCCGTCGGCGCGACACCGGGACCACCGACGCCGCCCATGTCTTCACCCGGCCGCGGCTTCGTCGTGCCCGGGTCAGTGACGCCCGGACGCTGCTGCGGCGCACTCGGAACCGACTTGGCGGCCCGCTCGTACTCCTGCTTCTTCGCGAGCTCGTTCGACTCGTAGCGAGTCTGCATCCCGCGCAGATCGGAGTCGAGCTGCGCCTTCAGCTCCTCGCTGCGGCGCTTGTGAATCGCCTTGTCGAGACCGTTCTTCTTCTCGGCATCAAGCGCCTTCTTATCGGCCTCATACCGGGCCCGACGCGCTTCCCGCTCCGCGTCGTACTTCTGCTTCCGCGCGAGCTTTTCGTCCTCGTACTTCTGCTTCAGCCCCAGCGTCGCCGACGGATCGGAGCCCGGCTCGCCCGGCTTCGGCGTCTTGCCGATCGCCGAGTTGTAACGCGACGTCGCCTCAGCCACACGGGAGTCGTACTCCTGCTTCTTCGCAAGGTCGTCCTGCTCCTGCTTGTGCTTGAGCTCGTTCAGCTTCCGCTCATAGGTCGCCCGGTCGATCTTCTTCAGCGTGTGCTCGTTCTCGAGCTCCTGCTTCTTCTGCTCGAAGTCCTGCTTGCGGGCGAGTTTGGCCGACTCGTAGTCCTCCTTCAGGGACTGCTTCGCCGCATCGAGTTCCGCCTTCGCCCGGTCGCGCTCCTCCTTCGGCACCGTCGGGCCCGAGCTGTTGCCGCTCTGGTTCCGCATGTTCATGTACTCGGAGTAAGCACCGACCACACCCGGGGTATCACTGATGCCGAAGACCGAGAAGATGTCCTGCAGCTGGCCGACAACGCCGGCCTTGACCGCGTCACCGAACAGGCCGGAGATCGACCTCTCGGTGCTGCCGCCTGAGGTGCTGCCACTCCCGGCGCCGTAGTTGCCCGAGCCGACCTGCTCCCAGGTGCCGTCCGGACGCTGCACCCAGCCGCCGGGATCAGAGCCGGGGTCGCTCCATGCCGAGCCCACACGGAAGTAGGCGTGATCGGTGAACGACGGATCGTCGGCACCGGCCGCCGAACCGCCCATCATGCCGCCACCGTTGCCGCCGCCCATTTCGACGTTGGTGCCGTCGGGCAGGGTTCCGGCCGTGTGGCCGCCGCCCGCGCCGCCATTGCGCCACCCGAAACGCATGTCGCCCGATCCGCCGCGGCCGAGCTGGCCGCCCATCTGCTGAATCTGCGCGCCCATCGTGGCGGTGGAGAATCGACCGCCGAACGGATCGAGACCTGCTGCGGCGCGCGCGAATGCGCTCATCGCGCCCGAGCAGTCACCCCAGTTCACGCCACCCCAGACATACGGGGCGCCCGTCAGCGGCTGCGATGCGCCAGCGCCTTCAGCGAGGCGCTTCAGCGCGTCACCGGTGATGCCACCATCGGCGAACTTGCGCCCACCCTTCGCCATGAGCCGCGACACTGCCCCGCCAGCCATCTCCCCGAAGATTCCCGAGATGCTGTTCGGCATCTTCCCCGCAGGGATGAGGTCGAATCCGAACATCTTCGCGACGGTCGCGAGGATGTCGGTCGAGCGGCCGCGCTTCCCCTCACTGAGCGGGATAAATGCCTCGCCACCGGTTTCCGGTTCAGCCCACTGGATGAGGCTGTTCGGTCGAGCACGTTCGATCACGGCCTGATTCGGCAGCTTCCCGTTCGCGTATTGCTCGAGGTCGCGGAAGCCGCCGTTCGCATACCGGCGGATCGACCCCTCTGAGTTCGTCGCGAGGCCTGGACCGCGCCACACATGACCATCCGGCGTGCGATCGCCGAGGTTGAGACCCCGAGTCTGCACGTTAATGTACGCCTGTCGCTCTCGTGCGGTCCGGTCCAGCTCGGTGTTGATCAAGCCGAGCTTCTTCATGATCGCGGCGATCTCCATGTCGACCTTGGGGTTCGCCGTGGTCTGCGACAGGATGTTGAGCTGATCCATCGACACGGCTTTGCCCTGCAGGAGCTGGTCGATGACGAGGCCGGCGGCGGGAGAGACCGAAGTACGGTCCAGGCCTTCGAGCGCGGCCCGAGCCTCCGCGTTGCGGAGGTCGAACGAGTACTTGTCCAGGTCTATCTTCGGGTTTGCGGTCAGTGCGTTCAGCACAGCAACGTTCTGCGTTACGAGCAGGATCTTCGCCCGAGCGTCCGCGTCGTCGGCGGTGATCTTCACTTGGTTGGTGTTGGGGATCCGCTCGACCGTCGCGCCGAGGCGTTCCAGGATGCCCTGCGTCTCCTGCGTGACCGCCGAACTGTCGATGGTCATGGTCTTCTGGCCTGGAACGTCGTTCCACTTCGCCGATATTGCCGCCAGCTGCTGGATCGCCTCTGGGGCGCCCTTCAGTGCCATCGTGACTTCGACGTCGTCGAGGCCGAGACGGTCAGCGGCCAAACGGATTTCCTCGGCAGACAGACCGTACTGCTTCGCGAGTTGCTGCAGTGCAGCCTGGTTCTCGCGGTTGCGCTCGGTCATATCCGCACCCGATGCCGCGGCGTCGGTGGTCGCATCCACGATGTCGACGAGCGACTGGCGCAGCGCTGCACCGTTCTTCGTCGCGGTGTCGATGCCGAGCTTCTGGCTGATGAGCGCAGAACCGAAGCCTTCGCTCTGGTTGATCGCTTCCCTCGTCGACTCGGCGACCTGACGCATCACCTCGTTGTGCTTGGCGATCGCCTCACCTTCGGTGCGGGCAGGGTTCAGTGCATCGAGAGCCGACTTCAGTGCGCGGGTCTTCTCTGCAGCCGACGAGGTCTTGTCGCCCAGGATGCGCATCGCGTCTCCGAGTTCGGAGACGCCGGGTGCCACGCGGGCGGCAGACTCGCGCTGACGCATGAACTCATCACGC
The DNA here is from genome assembly GCF_021245825.1 of Gordonia metallireducens. Lineage (NCBI taxonomy): Bacteria > Bacillati > Actinomycetota > Actinomycetes > Mycobacteriales > Gordoniaceae > Gordonia > Gordonia metallireducens. The sequence goes on from NZ_JAJQJP010000030.1 coordinate 89,215, forward strand.
ATCTTCTGCATCTGACCGGCCGCCATGGTGCCGCCCTCGCCGGTGGCGACGAGGCGGTCGGCGAGCAGCTTCCACTGTCCGTCGGTACCGTAAAGCTGGCGCGCGACTTCTTCGTTGGTGAGACCGAGATCCTTGATCGCCTTTTCTGCGGCCATCGCACGCTCGGCGTTCTCGTTCAGTGAGCGGCTAGCGCCGGTCGCCCACTTGTAGATGCCGCCGACTTCCTTCAGCTGGTCCCAGGTCGACTTATGCCGATCGGCAGTAGTCGCCAGAGTCTTCTGGTACGCCTCGACCTGCTCGGCGGCACGAGACCAGGTGTCGTCGTTGATCTGGCCGCGAGTCTCGCGGAATGCGCCGCCCATGTCGCGCTGCGCCGTCGCGAGATCCTTTACTGCCTGCTCCTGCGCTTTCGCCTTCTGTGTGGCATCCGCGTGTGCCTGCGCACCCATGAGTAGGTATGCCCCCGCGGCCATGAGCGCGATATTCAGAGGCCCGCCCAGTGCCGCAGAGAGGCCACCAGCCGCGCCCCGCAGCGCGCTGAGCCCACCCGATGCGGCCATGCCCGCGTTGGCGCCTAGCACGCGGATGTGCGCACCTGCGGTCGAGATCTGCGGATTCGCCTGACGCACGTAGGCGAGCGAGGTCCGGTAGGCATCCGTGAAGCCGCTGATCGCCGGGCGAACGCCGCCGAAAGCTGTTCCGACACGGGTGATCCCGGTGTGCATCGGCCCAAGCGCCGACGTAACTCGGCCGAGGATTGCGGGCACCGTGCGGAACGCCATCCACGCGGCCAGGGCCGCGGTCACGTAGCCGGGGTGCGCCTCCATCAGATTGCCGACAGTCTCCAAAACCGGGGCGAGTCCCTGTAGGACGCCCGACGCGGTCTGCACCGTCGCAAGGAAGAGTTGCCAGCCGCCGACGCCAAGCGCCGCAGATGCCTCAGCAAGCGCTGCGCCGATCGTTCGCGCAGCGGGCCCGAGCCCCATCAGTGAATCCCAGAGCGCCCCGAACGTCTCGGCAGCCTGGTCAAGTGCGCCCGAACCCTCGAGGGTGGCATAAAGGTTCTTGAGCTGCGGCACCCAGTCTTCGAAGATCTTCGCGTCGGCGGCGAGCGCGAAGTCCTTCATTTTCGGCGTCAGGGTGTTCACGGCGTCGGTCAGGCCGACGACGCCACCCTTCGCGCGAAGCAGGAACGGTTCCATGCCGGCGGCCGACAGGCGGCCCATCGCAGTCCGGAAGTTGGCGAGCTTCGCGGGAAGGGTCTCGCCCATCTCCTTCGCGAGGTTTCCTGTGCCATCGTTGATGGCCTTCACAACCTGGTCGAACGAGATCTTGCCCTCTTCGCCGAGGGTGCGGACCTCGGCAGTCGTCTTACCGATCGACTTCGCAATGAGGTCGTAGATCGGCACGCCGCGCTGGGCGAGCTGCAGCGCCTCCGAGCCCATCAGCTTGCCCGACGCCTTGATCTGCATCATGACGAGGCCGATGTCCTTCGCCGACGCACCGGAGGCCGACGAGATGTTCACCAGCGCCTTGACCGCGTTGTTCATGTCGTCGCCGGCCTGTACGCCAGCACCGCCGAGCATCGCTGCCGCCGCAGCCGCATCCGACAGCGACGTCGATGTGCCGGTCACGATGTTGTTCAGATCGCCGAGCTGCTTCTTCGTCTGGCCGGCCGACAGCCCCATGTTGCGGAACTGGATGTCAGCCTTCTCGAGCGTGGTGATCCGGTCATAGCCAGCCTTGAACGCATCCTGCATCACCCGGGACGCGGCGCCCGCAGCCTTCGACACACCGATACCGAGCGCAGTGCCCAACGCCGTCGACATGGTGTGACCCATGCGACGGCCCGTATCCCCAGCGCCCCGCTCGGCACCATTCAGTGCGTTGCGGATCCCGGGTGCGATACGGCTCGTCTCGGGAATGATGCTCAGGTAAGCAACGCCTATCTCCGTAGCGATGATGCGCTCCCTTCCCCGCCCGACTGCGGGCCCGAGAAAAGCCCCCAGCAATCGCTGAGGGCCTGTCCCGGACTTCTGCTCGTCGCCGGAGCGCCGACCGCGAACGTCGACAGGAGCACGCTATGTCGGTGCGCTCCTGCTTCGTTCACGTTTCCGCTCCCTGACGTAGTCGTCGACCGTTCCGCGGTGGAAGGTCCAGTACCCGTTGGGAAGTTGTTTCCCGCCGAGCGTCCGGCCCAAGCGGCGCACCTGGCGCGGTGACAATCCGAGGATTTCCGCCGCGACGTTCGCATCGATCAGTTCCGTTGGATCACAGTCTGTCTCGTCAGGAGGACCCTGACCGTCCACATGTCCTGATTCGGACATTGCGTCGAGAGCCTGTGTGGCAGCAGCGAACATGACGTCGAGTACAGAGTTCCGCATCCCGTTGTAGGCGTGCTTCGCAACGCCCGCCTTGACCGCGAACTTGAGGAGCCGCAGCGCTTCCTCCCCTTCGATCATCACGACTGGGCCGAGAGCCCTGGCTCCGTCCGTCTTCGTGAAATTGCTCATGCCGCGCTCCCTCCCTTCTCCGATCGACGCGGACGCCCGGGTGGTTTCGGGACGCGGCCGGCGGTGACCGACTGCGCTTGCTTCCGATCGCCATCGGCCCACTCGCGGCACGCGTCGATGACCGGGCACCGACGGCAGACCTGGGCCGCGGCGAAGTGTCGCCGATAGCCTCCGATCGCATCTTCGTGCGGGTCACGCGGGTCGAACAGTTCCGCAGATCCGACACATGCCGCGCCACTCAACGAGGCGGTTCCGCGGAGGATCTCGGTGAGCAGAGCGACCGGCCCGGCCTCACGTCGCGTCTGGCCTCTCATGCCGACTCCCGGCTCGTCAGGCACTCGACGTGAGCCTTCACCGTCGGCTTGCACGGACGACCGCACACACTGCACACAGCGAGCTGTAGCGCGTCTGACTCGGCAGCCGACAGGCCGTCACCTGTAGAGCCGCCGTCTTTGCCGAGTTTGCCATCATTCCAGGTCACAGATCCTGCGTCCGAACCACTGACCTGCTTACTTGGCAAATCTGGCAAAGGTGGCGGCTCTGAGGGGTACAGACCTCCGGTTGCCAAGACGGACCCGACGAGGTCGGCGCGTAGCCAGAACCACGGGGCGCCCCGGCCGCCTGACTTCACGGCTCGGATGACGGTTGCGTCGGCGTTGATTCGGTCCTTCGCGCGGCGCAGCTGGTCCTTGCTCCAGCCGTTCCCGGCGGCCTCCTCGGCGATGTCCTCGTGCCAGGCCGGCCCGGTCTCGAGGAGTTCGAGCAACCAGGCGTCGATCGGTTGATTGGACCTCTCGGCCGCACCTCGGCTTGCTTCACGCAGGACATCGCCGACGCTCTTGTCCGAGTCGCCGAGTATCACGAACCGGGCGACGTCTGCGGACTTGCCCGACGCGGTCTGCACGGTCGTGGACTCGATGCGATACCGCAGCGCGAGGCTCTCGTCTCCCAGGCTGTTCTTCTCCTGCGACAGGATGCGTTCCCCGTCGTCGGAATTGGGGTCCTTCGCGAACCCGAACACCGCCCGGGCGATCTCGCCGAACGCCGAGGAGCCATTGATGCCGGCGACGACGTCACCGTTGCCGCTCTTGTTCAGGTGCGCGACACCGAGCACCACGCCGTCGATGACTTCGGCGAGCTTGCGCCACGGGTCGAGGATCGCTCGGACCTCGTTGTTGCGGTTGACATCCGCCTTGGCGCCCAGCATCGACATCAGTGGGTCGACGACTACGAGCCGCACTTGCGCAGCGATGAGCTGCTCGGTGAGTTCGTGGATGTCGTGCGTAGTCACCGCTGACGTCTGTTCCTCGTCTCCGTACGTCTCGACCACCTCGGGGAAGAACACGCGGCCGAGGTCGGCGCCGTGCGCCCGGAAGCTCGGCTTGACGATGTACTCAACGGCCTCCTCGCGGGCGATGTAGGCGATGTTGCTCGGCTTGCCGAGCCAACACCCGTCGAGGGTTCCTACCGTCACCTGGGATGCGAGCCAGCGCGCGCTCGTCGATTTCCCAGCGCCGGGACGGCCCGCGAACAGCGCGGCGGTTCCGAGTGCGATGCGTCCCCGCCCGCCGTATTCCCACGCCCAGGTCGGCACGTCGTCGTGGATGTCTGCTGCACAGCGGAGTTGGATTGTGCGGGTCAGCTCGTCGCTCACGCGACCACCCGCTTGGCCCAGGAGTTCGCCTCGAGCCACGCTTGCCGCTGGCGCTCGGTACGGAAGCGTGCCGCCCACGGTTGAGCGGTGGACACTTCACGGGAAGCCTCCGCAGTCGCCTGCGATCGACTTTCCAGGTGGAGCGCGTACATGCTCGCCGCGAGGTAGACCGACCCGACCAGCCGCGGGTCTCCGTCGGTGAGATCGAGCCAGTCGTGGGTTCCGAATGCCGGGAACGCGCCGTGCCGGGCTGCTCGCCGTATGACCGGATCGAGACGCTCGTGGGTTGCGGTCCAGGACACTTCTCGGCTGGATGACGGTGCGGTGAAGATGAGTCCGTGTTCTCCGTGGAGGCCGGCATGCCAAGCCCGGATTTCAGAGACGCTCGACAGAATCGGAATGACGCTCACGCTGCCGCTTCCTTTCGCCGACATGCCGGCCCAATTCCCAAGGTCTTGGAACGGCGGGCAGTCAGCGGGGCCCCGCACACGCGGCAGCTGACTGCAAGGACGTAGGTGCCGCCGCGGAGTGCGGCGAGGAGGAGTTTGTCACCGGGGTCGATGAATCCATCGGGATACCCGGCAGAGGTATCGGTAGACTGTTTGGCAGACATAGTGGGATGTCCTTCCGGGCCCCGACCTCGAACGCCGCCGAGGTCGGGGCCCTTTTGGGTAGTGGGTAGAGATTTTTGACCAGGAGCCCAAGCGCGAGCCGTACGCCCGCGCCACCCAAAACGAAGGGCCTCTCAATGAGGCTGTGCGGCATCACCTCCCGATGGTGGGACCAGTGCGGTGCACTCGTTGCCGCCGCAGTCACGCATCGCGATCACCCCCGTGGGACGCCTCTGCACTTGCCGCTGCGTCCTTGACGGCGTCGCGCATTCGAGCGCCGGCGGCCTCGCAGCAGTCGAGAGCTGGAGCAAGAACCAGACTGGTCATCAATGACAGTGCGAGCGCGGTCAGATACGCGTAGTACTCGGGTTCGTTCGACGCTGCCCATCGCTTGGCAACCTCGCCGGTGGCATCGTCATCGCCTGCGGTCGAGGCCATTTCGTACATCAGCCGAAGCGCGTCGTTCTTGAGCTGGGGGATGTCGATCACTGATTTCACGGTGCCGTTGTCGTCGGTGATCACGACGTGGCCAGACTCATTCACTCCGTCACCGCCAAATCACAGGCCGCGGCCAGGGCCTCGATGAGACGGTGAACCTCGTCGAGGGTGAGGTTCACACCGACGTTTCTCCACTCGCTGTCGACGACAACGCTGAGTGTGACGCCGACGAGGTTTTCTCCTTGCCCGAGCCGCTTCGCTGCGACCTCGAAACGAGACATCAGCCGGCCGTTGTCGCATTCCTCCGTGCCATGGTGGGTCAGAGGAACAGCAACTGGTCGCGACCGGTACGCCGAGGACCGGATCGCCCCCCGTATCGAATCCCGCTCGACGGGTGCCCACGACGGCCGCGGAATCCGTGACAGCTTCGCCAGGTCGTCCTCGTAATCGATGAGGCACTCGGCGTCGCCGCGCTGGACGAGGGACTGCCACGCCGACGCCACCGGATCGGCACCACACTGGGCATGCTCCCGGTTCCACATCTCGACGGTCTCGGTGGCGTCCGGGCCGTCGAGACTACCGAGGATCTGCGCCTCGGCGCCGCACTCCTCGCATATGAGGACCGACGACGCGTGTGTGGACTTGGGCAGAGGGATTGCGCTCATTGCAACCCCCCGATCGTCTGGGCGGTGAGGTGGCCGCCGTCGACCTCTCCGACGAGGCCGGCCAGGTCGAGCAGGTCATCGAGGCAACGGGGTTGCACATCGCCGAGTAACGCACGCAGCATGTCGGTCGCTGGATCGACAGGGCCTCGCGTTGTGTCGGCCGGGTGGTCTATCGTGGTGGCCATCTACTTCTCCTTCTGAGTGGTGGATTCGCCCTCGACGACCCGGTTCTTGGCGGGACTGGTCTTCGGGGGCGTTGTGTTTCCTCGGTCGAGGTCTTCTGTGAGCGCATCGGCGCGGTCCTCGAGGTCATGGATGAACCGGGCAAGGTTGTCGCGGGACTGCCCCTCGGTCAGGCCCTCCCACACCGACCACGCGTGAGCGATGCGCCCCTCGAGGGAGGCCAGCGCTTCGGCCCGGATGACGTCGGCGCCGCTCGGGCGGCCGTCTCCAGGTATCTGCGCACCGTTCACCGGACGCGGGATGATCCGCTCCGATGGGCGGGTGAACCGTGCCGGACCTTCGAACTCATCAAGACCGAGTCCGGCGTCCGCGTGCGCGTCGAGATCGACGTACCGCATCAGGCCACGCCCTGGGGATTGACGGTATTGGCCTCCAGGTAGGCATAGACATCGGTCCACCTGTACAGAACTTTCCGTCCATGCTTGATGTACGGCGCCCCGCGGTGGTGATACCGGTCCTGCGCCAGCGACGCTGGCGTGGTGTGCAGATACTCGGCGACTTCGTCGGGTGTCGCTAGTCCGACAGCCCCAGACCCTAGTGCGTTGTCGGTAGTGGGCAAGACATTCCTTCCGTTCAAATGATGCTGTCTTATGTTCGGGTTATGCACAGTGATACCCGACGACTTTCCCTTATGCAAGTACCGCCCTAGAATCTGCAAGATGGCGACAAGGCGAGTTGAGCTCGGCCCCACGGGGCACATGGTTCGTGAGAACATTGCGCGGGTCCGGAAGCGACTCGGGCTCACGCTTCGCGACCTGTCAGCACGGATGCCCGCTGATAGACCCATGGCCCACAACACAATCAGCGAGATTGAGCGCGGCGCTCGGCGAATTGATGTGGACGATCTGGTAGCCCTGTCAGCGGCCCTGGCGGTCAGTCCAATCACGCTCCTCGCGCCTCCGCCGGACACCTCGGACGACACCCCTGTCGAGCTAACAGGAACCGGCGTCCATTCAGCGCGACAGGTGTGGGAGTGGCTCCGCGCGAACTACGCATTAGACGCCGAAAGCACGATCACTCCCGGACAGCGTAATGAGTTCCGTCGCAGTAACTTTCCTCGATGGGCCTTCGAGGAAGATCAGGCGCGGGAGACGGCAGTCGCATCCGAAGTCGACCCGGGAGAGTTGGCGAAGTTGACCGAAATGGTGGAGTCGATGATGAGCTCGCTGAATCGAGTATCGAAAGAAGACAGTCGCGATGGCGACAATTGAGAGCTACTCGACAAAGTCCGGCCGGCGTTACCGGGTTCGATACAGAACCCCGGACCATCGCCAGACCGATAAGCGCGGGTTCACGACAAAGCGTGAGGCGGAGGCGTTCGCGGCGACCGTCGAAGTACAGAAGCTTTCCGGAAACTACATCGCCCCAGCCCTCGGACGCATCACGGTCGCCGAGCTCGCACCGGATTGGCTACGCCGCAAGGAATCTGACGTCGCGCCGTCGAACTACCGAACTCTCGATTCGGCGTGGCGCATCCACGTCGAACCGAGGTGGGGACGCCGCCGCGTCGCCGACATCGAGCTCGGCGAGGTCGAGCGGTGGATCGCTGAGATGGGCCGCAGCCTCACCGACCGCGACGGCACGGTGATCCGTAAGGGTGCCGGCGCGACGACGATCCTGCGGGCGTACGGCGTGCTGGCCGGCATCCTCGACGACGCAGTGAAGTCCCGGCGTCTCGCAGCCAACCCTGCGCGCGGGGTCGAGAACCTGCCGAAGAAGGACCGCAAGCGTCACGTCTACCTGTCGGCCGCCGATGTCGACCGACTCGCGACCGAATCCGGCAACCACCGGGTCCTCGTACTAGTGCTCGCGTACTGCGGTCTGCGGTGGGGCGAGCTCGTCGCTCTGCGTGTCCGCGACGTCGAGTTCCTCCGTCGCCGGCTGACGGTCCACGACAACGCGGTGCAGCTCGGTGTGGAGCATGCCGTCGGACGCACGAAGTCACGCAAGACACGATCGGTCCCGGTCCCCCAATTCGTTCTGGACGAGCTCGCGGCGCAGTGCCGAGGGAAGGAACTCGACGACCTCGTGTTCCCCGGCCCGGGTGGCGGATACCTCGCACGGCCGAAGTCGACCCGCGGATGGTTCGCCGGTGCCGTGAAGCGCGCCAAGGTACAGACCATCACCCCGCACGACCTCCGGCACACCACAGCGAGCCTGGCGGTGTCGGCCGGCGTCAACGTTCTCGCGCTCGCACGGATGCTCGGCCACACCTCCGCGAAGGTCACTCTCGACGTGTACGCGGACCTGTTCGACGACGATCTCGACGCCGTCGCAGTCACCCTGAATCAGCGGTACTCGCCTCAGAGTGTGGGCAAAGTGTGGGCAGACGAGGACACAGCTACCTCGGTCTAGGCAGCGAAATGGCCCCCTACCTGCGAAGATAAGGGGCCATCTCTGGCGGTGGCGGAGGGATTTGAACCCTCGGTACGGGGTTACCGCACACAGCATTTCGAGTGCTGCACCTTCGGCCGCTCGGACACGCCACCGCGAAAGACTGTACCGCAGCAGGGCTGTGAGTCTTAAATCAGCTGGTCAGAGCCATAAAACCGGGTGCAGCGGGCACCTCAGTGGCCGGTGAGCTTGTCCTTGACGTCGTCGACCTTGCCCTTGACGGCGTCGGCGGCCTCGCTGATCTTCTGCTTGCCCTGGGCCTGGGCCTTGTCGCCCTTGCCCTCGTTCTTCAGATCCTGATCGTCGGTGAGGCTGCCGGCAGCTTCCTTGCCACGGCCCTTCAGCTCTTCGGCTTTGTTCTTGGCGTCGTCAGTGGTTCCCATGAAGCCTCCTCGGTGAGGTTCGGCGCGGCCCGGTGCCGGCCGAGGTGGAAGAACTCGGCGACCGTCGCGCCAGTGGCTCGACGCAGGGGTCGTCAGGAGCTGACTCCTGGTTTCCACGGTGCCACAGACGCTCACCGACCTGCAGAAATTGCAGGTCAGAGGGCGATCAGCGGTTGCCGAACTTCTGGGCGACCTCGGTGATCTTGTCCTTGGCCGTGGTCACGGCGTCCTGGACCTTCTCGTTCTCGGCGAGTTCGCTCAGCTTGTCCTTGGCGGTGCCGAGCGCATCCTGGACCTGCTTGCTCTCGACGAACTCGTCGATCTTGTCGCGGGCGGTGCCCAGTGCTTCCTGCACCTTGCCGCTCTCGGCCAGTTCGTTGATCTTGGACTTGGCGGTGTCGAAGGCTGCGGTGACCTTGTCGGCCGGGTCGGACATGGCTACTCCTCGAGATCTGATGGGACTACCTGTCCAATCTGCCAGAGCAGCACGACACCGACCATCGGTCGCGACCCTGATATCTCCCCGATCTTTTTGTGCCCGATTCGGCAGTCGGCCTCAGCGCTCGCGTTTGGCCGCGAAGAAGTCGACCATCAGCGCCCGGCACTCGTCCTCGAGGACGCCGCCCTTCACCTGGGGGCGATGTGTGAGGCGCGGGTCGCGTACGACGTCCCACAGGGATCCGACCGCGCCGGTCTTGGGCTCCCACGCCCCGAAGACGAGCGCGTCGACGCGGGAGAGCGTGATCGCGCCGGCGCACATCGTGCACGGCTCGACGGTCACCGCGATCGTGCACCCGGGGAGTCGCCAGCCGTCACCGAACGCCTGAGCGGCAGCACGGAGGGCGAGCACCTCGGCGTGTGCGGTCGGGTCACCGTCAGCTTCGCGGCGATTTGCCGCGCGCGCGAGCTCGACACCCTCGGGGTCGAAGACCACGGCACCGATCGGGACGTCGTCGGTTCCCGACAACGATGCGGCGTCGAGTGCCGCGCGGACCATGCTCTCCCAGGCGGGCGCGCTCATCGGGCGCCGGTCAGTGTCCGAGAGAGTCGAGAACCTTGCCCAGCTCGTCGGCGAAGCCGAGTCGGGCGGCGATCATGCCGAGCTGCTCGTCGGCGTAGAGGTCGGTGTCGCCGACGATGATGCTCATCACCGCGTCGGGCAGGCCCAGGTCGGCGAGGACGGCGAGGTCGCCTTCCTCCCACGGGTCGATGGTGTCGAGCTCGTCCGGGTCGATGTCCGGGACGTCGAGGTTCAGGGCGTCGAGGACGTCGGCCGCGACGTCGTAGTCGATCGCCGCGGTCGCATCGGAGAGCAGCATACGAGCACCCGCCGGCGCGGGACGGATGACGATGAAGAACTCGTCGTCGACGTCGAGCAGGCCGAAGACCGCACCGGCGGAACGGAGCTCACGAAGTTGTCTTTCGGCGTCCTCGAGATCGGTGAGCGCCGACGGCTTGAGCGCGGAGACCTTCCATCCGCTCTCGTCACGGACCACCGCAACGGCGAAACCGTCGATGTCGTCGTCCACGTCTTGCGCGTTCGACCCCGACTTCCCAAATCCGGCACCGGCCATGGAGAAACCGTAGCCGCTATCACCGGCAGTCCCAAGTCCCGGGACGGGCATCGATCAAGGTATGGGAACGTTGTCAGCGTGACTGCTGACTCGTCGTCCTCGCGTTCTGCGCCCACGACGCCGGTGTGCGTGTTGGGTCTGGGTCTGATCGGTGGCTCGCTGCTGCGCGTCCTGCACGACGCCGGCCACGAAACGTTCGGCTACAACCGATCGTCGGCGACCGTCGACGCAGCGACCGCCGACGGTTACCAGGCGTCGACGGACCTCGTCGCCACCCTGCGCCGGGCGGCCGAGACGGATGCCGTTGTGGTGCTGGCGACGCCGGTCACGACGATCGAACCGATCGTCGCGGCCATCGCCGAACATGCGCCCGGCGCGTTGCTCACCGACGTCATCAGCGTCAAGCAGGAAGTCGAGAAGGTGATCGCCCGTGCGCATCCCGGTGCGCGCTACGTCGGCGGTCATCCGATGGCCGGGACGAGCCGATCCGGCTGGTCGGCGACCGATCCGACACTGTTCCGCGGAGCGATGTGGGCGGTCACCACGACCGACCACAGCAACGCCGACGACTGGCTGGCCGTCGCGTCGATCGCCCGGCTGGCGGGCTCGCAGGTGGTGCCGGTGGCGCCCGACGCCCATGATCGTGCCGTTGCCGCGATCTCGCACATGCCGCATCTCACGGCGGCCGCGACCGCCGCGGTCGGCGCCGGCGAGAGCGACCTCGCCCTGCGTCTGGCGGCCGGCAGTTTCCGCGACGGGACCCGAGTCGCCGGAACCGCCCCCGCGCTGCAGCGGGCGATGATCGAGGCCAACGGCGTCGCCGTCCTGAACGTGCTCAGCGAGACCATCGACCGGCTGATCGCCGCGCGCGACGAGCTGCGCGACCACGGGACCACGGAGATCCTGATCGACGACGGGCATCGCGCACGCGTCGCATACGAACGACTGCACGAGGGCGAGCCGGAACCGATCAGCGGGGTGACCATCGGCGAGCCGGGCTGGCAGGAGGAACTCCGCCGCCAGGCCCACCAGGGCCGGGTCTGGGTGGGTTAGTCAGACCCTGCGGGCGAGTCCCGGGTAGTCGGCGACGAAACCGTTCTCGTCGAGGGTGATCGTGGTGGTCGCGAGCGGCGACACGAGGTCGATGCCGGTCGCGGTGGCGGTGTAGGACATCGTCGCCGCCTTGACCTCGCCGCTCGGCAGGTACATGTACACGACCGGGACGTCGACGGCCCCGTCTGCCGCGGTCAGCGCCTTGCGGCGCAGCGGGAGCGCGTTGAACATCGGCGACAGGGCGAGGTCGACGTCCTCGGCACCGTCGAAGTCCGACTGGATGATCTCGCCGTCGGGACGCCGGATGAGCCAAGTGCCCTCGTTGTCGCGGGTGATGCCGAATTGGGTCTCCCCCGCTTCGCAGATGAGGTGCACGGTGAGGCGTTTGGTGACGCCGGACTCCGTGGTCTGCAACTCGTACGACGCCGAGAAGGCCTCGTGGTCGTCGGTCTCGGCGGCGATGATCCGGCCGTAGGCCTTCACGCGCGAGCCGGAGACGACCAAGCGCACCTGTTCGAGCCGATCGGTGTCCTCACCACGCCACGTCAGCACTGTCTTGAACTCGTCCGTGGAGGCGGAGGACTGCCCACTGTCGGGGGCTGTCTGCGGGGAACTCACACGACTACGGTAGCGAGCCGACGGGCCGATCACACATCGGACGTGCTGGTCACTCCATCAGGTGGACGACCACGGAGACGCCCGTCACGGCCGGTCAGGCAATACAGGAGGCGGTGCGGCGGGCCGACGACGCCGTCACGGTGTCCTCGACGACCACCTCACCGTCGACAGTGATCGAACACTTGGCACCGCTCCCCGTCCCGGCGATCACGAGCAGGCGCAACGGATTGTCGCCGCCGGTGAACTCGACACTCCACGGATTCGACGGCGCGAACTCCGACCGCAGGCCCATCGAGTCGACGTAGAGGATGGTCGCCTGACCGTCGATGGCGACCTCGTAGGTCACCGGCTTGTCCTGCGGGTTGACGCGCTGGTCGGGTCCGCCGGGCGCCGACCGGCCGGGCCCCTCGGGGGTCAACCGCGGCGGTTCGAACGTGCGCGGAAGCGGGACCGTGTCGATCGTGGTGGGCGGGTCGGCGAGCGGCGGCTCGGTGGGCTCGTTCCGGAACATGCCGCTGAACCCGACTATCGCCACTGCGACCAGCACGACGAGTCCGAGGCAGACGATGAGCGACGTGGTGGACACCTTCGGGATGCGGGCCTCGTCGTCCGCCCCGGGTGCCGACTCGGCGGCGGCGCGGGCCTGTTCGCGCTCGGCCTGCTCGGCGATCCGGAGTTCGGTGTTCGTCGGCTGGCCGGGGGTGAACAGGGCGGTGCCGTCCGGGGCGTAACCGAGCGGCGGATACAGCTGCGGCGACACGGGTGTCTGCGTGTACGGGTCGTCGCCACGATCCCGCGGGTCGCGGGCGTCGCGGTTCGGCCCGCTGTACGGCTGTCCCATCGTCGGCCTCCGGTCGAAGTGTCGTCTGTCTTCGACCTTACGGCGGGTCGTGGTTCCGGTGACCCCGCGCGGTCCGGAAAAACAGGTCACGCGAGGCTCAGCACATAGCAAACCGGTTGACCGGATCAGATCGAAGGCGGCACTTGAGGCTTGGTGTCACTGCGGAATCCACGTCGACCGACGCCGCGCTGCCGCCCCTACCCCCATACCCGGGGGCGGCAGCCCCCTGACAGGCCCCACCGAAATCGTTCAACGAGTGAACTGATGACACCTTCACACATCTGGAAACACCGTGCAACAGATACGGTCGGCGCGTCTGAATCCAGAACGCACCAGGTGTCCGAATGTTCTTCCCTCTTCACCATAAGCGCTGGACGGGGCCTTGCCGCAAGACCCCCTGCAGGGTGCAGAATCGCCTTCCCACCTGCCGGAAGTCCCATCCACATCGCATCATCGGAGCCTCTTTGTCCGTGCCGTCCACGCCGCTCGCCCCTGAACCCAGCACCGCCTTCGACCTCCCGCCCAGACTGTCCGCCAAAGCCGACCCCGCTCTCATCGCCGACGACGAGCGCCACTTCGCCACGATCGCCACGAGTCTCGCCGAGAGCATCGCCGACGCGACCGGCCGGATCGAGGCGCTCCGCCGGTCCGAGGGCGGCGGCGGTCGCCGGGCCCTCGACCGTGATCTCGAGATCCACGAAACCCTCTCCCGCGTACGCGCCCTGCAGCGTTTCAGCCTCGAGGCGTGTCTGGGTCGCATCGTCGGCACCGACGGTGAGGTGCTCTACATCGGCCGACTCGGCCTGACGGACTCCACCGGCGAGACCCTGCTCGTCGACTGGCGCACACCGGTGGCGGCACCGTTCTTCGCCGCCACCCTGCGCGATCCCGCGGGGCTCGTCAGTCGACGCCGCTACCGGTGGACGCGCGGTCGCATCACCGACTACTGGGATGAGGTCTTCGTCGACGACCCTGCGGTCCTCGACCGTCACGCCGCACTCGACGACCAGTCGGCGTTCATCGCGGATCTCGGCGCAGTTCGTTCGCCGCGGATGCGGGACGTGCTGGGCACGATCGCCGCCGACCAGGACGCGATCATCCGCGCCGGTTCGCACGGGGCGCTGGTCGTCGACGGCGGCCCCGGCACGGGCAAGACGGTCGTGGCCCTGCACCGGGCGGCCTATCTCGTCTACGCCGACCCCCGCCTCGCCGGCAACCGTGGAGGACTTCTCGTCGTCGGTCCGCACCGCCCGTACCTCGCCTACGTCGCCGATGTACTGCCGAGCCTCGGCGAGGAGAGCGTGCAGACCTGCACCCTGTCCGACCTCGTCGTCGAAGGCGATTCGGCGACAACGGAATCCGATGACCGCGTGGCACAGTTGAAGTCGTCTGCGCGGATGGTCACGGCCGTCGAGCCGGCGGTCGCCTTCTACGAACAACCACCCACGACGCCGCTCGTCGTCGAAACCCCCTGGGCCGAGGTCACTCTCACGGCAGCGGGCTGGGCCGAGGCCTTCGACGTGCCCGAGCCGGGGACGCCGCACAACGACGGCCGCGACGAGGTGTGGGAGGAACTCGTCTCGATCATCGCCGCCAAGCACGACAACGAGGTTCCCTTCCACGCACTGAGGCGGGCGCTGGCCACCAACCAGGAGCTCACGTCGACGTTCCATCGCGCGTGGCCGGTTCTGCAGCCTGCGGACATCGTCGGCGACCTGTGGTCGGTGCCCGCCTACCTGCGCCGGTCTGCACCATGGCTGTCGCCGGACGAGGTGCGTGCCCTGCAGCGCGACGTCCCCGACGCCTGGACCGACGCCGACCTCCCCCTGCTCGACGCCGCACGACGTAGGGTCGGGGACCCCGAAGCCGCCCTGCGCAGACGGCGCAGTCGCGCGGCCGTGGAGACCGAGCACGAGCGCATGAGTCAGGTGGTCGACGACCTGATCGCCGCCGGCGTGCACGACGACGGTGAGGGCCTGATGACGATGCTCCGCGGCGAGGACCTGCGCAACGCGCTCGACGACGGCGTCGTGGCCGACACGGGCACGCCGGACCCGCTGGCCGGACCGTTCGCGCACATCGTCGTCGACGAGGCACAGGAGCTGACCGACGCGCAGTGGCAGATGCTGCTCAGCCGCTGCCCGTCGAAGAGCTTCACGGTGGTCGGCGACCGTGCTCAGGCGCGCCACGGGTTCACCGAGTCATGGTCGGATCGGTTGCGGCGAGTCGGGTTCGACGACGTCGCCCTGTCGAGTCTGACCATCAACTACCGGACGCCCGAGGAGATCATGGCCGCCGCGGAACCGGTCATCCGTGCCGCGCTGCCCGACGCCAACGTCCCGACCTCGGTACGCCGCACCGGTCTGCCCGTACGGTACGGACGACGATCCGAGCTCGCGGCCGTCGTCGACCGCTGGCTGTCCGAGCACGACCACGGCACGGTCTGTGTGATCGGCGACCCGGGATACGCCGGGAACGAGCGGGTCCGGTCGTTGACCCCGACCCTCGCCAAGGGACTCGAGTTCGATCTTGTGGTGCTGGTCGATCCGGAGTCCTTCGGTGAGGGCATCGAAGGAGCCGTGGACCGATATGTGGCGATGACGCGGGCGACGAACGAATTGGTGGTACTCACCACAGAGACGTAGATCACCTCGGTCATGAACGAAGAAACCCGCCACCGGTCACCGGTGGCGGGTTTCTCTCTGTGCGCCCGTAGGGATTCGAACCCCAAACCTTCTGATCCGTAGTCAGATGCTCTATCCGTTGAGCTACGGGCGCGTGTTATTCAGTTGTACCGCCGTCGGCCGACTGCGGTGGCGGAGGCGAGAGGATTTGAACCTCCGGTCCCGTTTTAGCGAGACAACTCATTAGCAGTGAGTCCCATTCGGCCGCTCTGGCACGCCTCCTTGGCGGAGTCCTTTCGAACTGCCGGACGAAAGATTACACACCCGCCGCGTCCACAAGCAAACCGTTTGGTCAGAGCCGGTTTTTGCCCCTCTGACGGGTCGGCCTACATTGGTCTGGTGAGCCTGCGAATCCGCCCCGATCTCGACACCCTTCCCGTCTACGTTCCGGGCAAGACGTTTCGCGGGGCCGTGAAGCTCGCGAGCAACGAGGTCACCGAGGGTCCGCTACCGAGCGTCGTCGACGCCATCGCCGCAGCCGCGGCCGGAGTCAACCGCTACCCCGACAGCGGGATCGTCGAACTCACCGCGGCGCTCGCCAAGAAACTCGGCGTCACCGAGGACGAGGTCCAGGTGGGCTGCGGATCGGTCATCCTCTGCCAGAACCTGATCAACATAACCAGCGGCCCCGGCGACGAGGTCGTCTTCGGCTGGCGTTCGTTCGAGACCTACCCGCTGGCCACGCGGGTCGCGGGGGCGACGCCGGTACAGGTGCCGCTCACCGGCGACCTGACCCACGACCTAGACGCGATGGCCGCCGCCGTCACCGACCGGACCCGGCTCATCTTCGTGTGCAACCCGAACAACCCGACCGGCACCGTCGTCGAAGCAGCCGACCTCCGCGCCTTCCTGCAGAAGGTGCCGTCGGACATCCTCGTCGTGCTCGACGAGGCGTACTTCGAGTACCTGCGCCTGCCGGAGAGCCAGGCCTACGACGCGCTCGAACTGCGTCGCGAATTCCCGAACCTCGTGATCTTGCGCACCTTCTCCAAGGCGTACGGCCTCGCCGGTCTCCGCGTCGGTTATGCGATCGCCGACCCCGAGGTGATCACCGCACTCGGCAAGGTCCATGTGCCGTTCTCGGTGAGCAGCGTCGCCCAGGCGGCCGCGCTCGCGAGCCTCGAGGCCGCGGACGAGCTCGTCGCCCGGACCGACGCCGTGGTCGCCGAACGCGCCCGCGTGACCGAGCGGCTGCGTGCCGCCGGCTACCGGGTACCCGATTCACAGGCCAACTTCGTGTGGCTCGATCTGGGCGACGCTGCGATGGAGTTCGCGCGGGCCGGCGTCGACGCCGGTGTGGTGATCCGCCCGTTCGACGGTGACGGTGTGCGCGTGACGGTCACCAACGCCGTCGAGGGTGACGTCTTCCTCGCGTTCGCCGAGAACTGGGGCGGACGGCGGGCCTAGCTAGAGACCCCGCGCGATCGTCGGCCACGCGACCGCGAGGTCGCGCTCCCAGTACGCCCACGTGTGGGTGCCGATGAGGCGGAAACCGTCGGTGTACGGGATGCGGGCGGCCCGCAGGGTCACCGCGAACTCGAGCGAGCAGCGGTAGGCACCCAGCTCCAGAGCCGACGACGAGGCCGTCACGACGTCCCTGGTGCCCTCTTCGGGTTCGATCCGGCGTTGCAGATCGAGCGGTCCGATGGCGCCCGACCCGGCGGAGAGGAAGATGTTTTTCCCGCGGAGTTTGTCCAGGTGGTGGCTCGGGTCGTGGGCCCGCCATCCGGTGGAGCCGAACGGGCCCCACATGTTGGTCGCGTCGCCGCCGTCACGGCCGACCGTCGAGCGCACATACGCCTCGTTGAACGGCCCCGACACCGGCGGACAGCCGCTGAGTGACGCGACGCCGGTGTACATGGCCGGGTTCCGGACGGTGAGTGCGAACGCCGCCTGTCCGCCCATGGACAGTCCGATGATCGCGTTGCGCCCGTTGCCGTTGAACCGTTGGTCGACGAGCGGGGGCAGCTCCTTGGTCAGGAACGTTTCCCACATCGGCTTGCCGAGCTTCGCGTCCTTGCGCTTCCAGTCGGTGTAGAAGGTGCCCGACGCTCCGGCGGGGAGCACCACGTTCACGTTCTTGTCGGCGAAGAACCGCCCGGCACGACCCTTGGTGATCCAGTCGCTGACGTCCTTGTAGTTGCCGGCGCCGTCGAGCATGTAGACCGTCGATCGCGGGCCCGTTGCACCCGGCGGGGTCAGGACGGAGACGCGGATGCGGTCCTTCATGGCCGGGGAGTACACCCAGACGTCGGTGCGCTGCGCACTCAACTTCACGGTCTTCGCGATACGCGCGACAGGTTTCGGCTCGGTCGTGCGCGGTGCCGCCTGGGCCACCACGGGGGT
Organism: Gordonia metallireducens; assembly: GCF_021245825.1. Taxonomy (NCBI): domain Bacteria; kingdom Bacillati; phylum Actinomycetota; class Actinomycetes; order Mycobacteriales; family Gordoniaceae; genus Gordonia; species Gordonia metallireducens. The sequence continues at coordinate 107,232 of NZ_JAJQJP010000030.1, forward strand.
CAGCGCAGCCGTCATCACCAGACTGGCGAGACCCGCGATCAAACGCCTCGATATCACGTCAAACTCCCTACCCGGCAGAACCCCGACCGCACCGGAAGTCACCGTTCGCCATACAACTGCTCCGCGCCGAACATCCCGGACACGTGGCGGACATCTAGACTGTCAGACTACCTGCCGGTCGGCACGGCGAGACGTGCCGAAAGTGGCCGATCCGATACCAAGGGCCACACATTCTTTGTCCCCGAGCGAAAGTCGACGATGAACGCAGCGAAGACCGATGTCGAGGACGGCGGGCTCGCCGACGACGGATACGCGTTCGTCGCCGAGGTCGGGGTCCGGTGGTCGGACATGGACGCCTTCGGCCACATCAACCACGCGCGCATGGTCACGCTCATGGAAGAGGCGCGCATCGCCTGGCTCCTCAGTGCCGGCGAGGAGTACGCGCCGCTGATCACCAGCGCGATGATCGTCCACGTCGACATCCGGTACCAGGCCCAACTCCGACACGACGACTCGCCGCTGCGAATCGGCATGTGGATCAAGAACTTCCGCTCAGTGGACTTCACCATCGGCTACGAGATCCGGGGTGCGCACGCCGACCCGGCGAGCCGCCCGGCCTGCGTGGCGAGCACCCAGATGGCCGTCGTCGACGTGGAGAAACACACGCTGCGACGCCTGAGCCCCGGCGAGAAGGACTACCTCAGGGCCTGGTCACGACGGCTCGTAGCGGGCCGGTAGCTCTCGCGGCACGGCCGGCGAGATCCGGGCGATGTTGCCCTGCAACACATCCCGGTAGATCCGAAGCTGCTCTTCACCGCTGCGCACCTGCTCGCTGAGGCGCTTGGCGTTGTCGACGGAGATCTCCCGGTCACCCGAACGCGCGATCAGCGCGTCGATGCGGTCGTCCAGGGTCATCGCCTTGTTGTACTCGGCGAGCACCTGGAGTTCGACGGCCGCCGACTCGACGACGTGCGCGACCTCGCCGAGTGCCTGGACGCGATCGATGAGTTCGCTCCACACCGGGCGGAGCGTCGTCTCCCGCTGGTCTATCTGGGCCGCGAAGGTGCGATCGAATCCGCCGTTGCGCTTTGCGCGGTCGAGGTCGATGCGGACCGCCCGGAGGGCGATCACGTCGGCGGCGATCTCGGCCAGCTCGGCATGCAGGTTGACCTGGGTGCGCTGCACCTCGAAGTGATCCGAACGCCACGCGGGATTGCCGACGATGCGGTCGTAGTAGTGGCCCGCGATGAACAGCAGGGTCTCGTAGCCGTCGACGAAGGTCGCCGACCGCGGGGCGCCTGCCTGCGCCGAGTCGCGACCGTTGGTCAGGAGCTGATCGGCCCACTGCCCGGCCTGCGGGTTGCCCGACTTCGCGGCGACCTGCCCGACGACGCCGGCGATGCGGTCGATGGCCGCGGTGCCCGCGCGTCGGACGTAGCCCGAGGAGTTGACGTTGGGGGTCGGCGTGCACAGCAGGCCGGAGAAGAGCCGTTCGCGTTCCTCGATCTCGAGGTAGATGTTCTCGCGACGCTCGCGGCGGATCGCTCGCGTTCCGGAGGCGAGGACGCCCTTGGCGGTCACGATGTGCTTGCGTGCGTCGTCGCGGCGTCGCTGGAGACCGTTCAGCCGGTTGCGCATGACCGCGCCCACGACACTCGGGACGACCGGGTTGGACAGCTGGTGTTCGAGCTGGACGATCGCGCGCTGCAGGCGGCGCAGGTCACCGAAACCGGCGGGGACCGTCGGCATCGGTCGGCCCGTCGAGATCCTCCGCACCACGATCGCGCGGCCCCCGGGAGTCAGGTAACCGGCAGCGACGAGCAGCGCGGCGGTGTCGGACAGCTCGCGGCGCTCACCCGGCAGTGCCGACCGGTCGCACCACTCCCGGATCTGCTCGCTGCTGCGCGCAGGCATCCGCCCCTGCCCTCTCGAGCCGTACTCGACCATGCCACTGCCGCCTTACCTGGGAGAATCGGAGCGCCCCCGTTTCCGCATACACCGGTTCCGATGCTACCCGCGGTTCCGGACACCCCTGGGTGACCGTGATCTCCTCACCTGGGCTCACGCGAGTGGCCGGGCTGACACGATGTGGGCATGACCGATTCCGCCGAGGCCGACACCGGACAGCACGCGAACGAGCGGGTACGCGGCCAGCTGTGGCGCGGCGGCGAAGCCGTGGACGGCTTCGACATCGACGCGATCTCGGACTGTCTCGATGCCGACGATCCCGACACCCTCATCTGGGCCGACCTCGAGTGCCCGACCCACGAGACCCTGTCGAGGGTCGCTTCCGAACTCGACCTCGATCCCTTCGCGGTGGAGGACACCGTGGCGGCGGCCGAACGCGTGAAGACGGTGATGTACTCCGGCCACACGTTCGTCATGGTCTACGCGATCGCCCTGCACGACGGCGAGGCCGGTCAGACCGAGGCCGACGATGTCGCGGAGGACCAGCCCACGACGAACTTCGGACCGTCGGCGAACGGCCGCGCCCGGATGTTCGACCTCCACCGGATCTCGATCTTCATCAAACGGAACGTCCTGATCACCGTGCGCCCGACGCCGGACTTCGACATGGACGAGGTCGTCCGCCGCTGGGCGGAGAGCGGCGCGATGCAATACGGCATGGGCGCGCTCGTCCACGGCCTACTCGATGTCGTCGTCGATGGGCATTTCGACGCTGTGCAGCGGCTCGACGACGAGATCGAGGACCTCGAGGCGCTGCTCTTCGACGAGCGCGTCCCGGGCCGGGAGCTCCAGCGCCGCACCTACGATCTGCGCAAGGACCTCGTCGTGCTGCGACGGGTGGTCCTCCCGATGCGTGAGGTGATCGCCGGCATCCAGCGGCGTCGTCTCGAGAACCACGCGCCGCCCGAACTCGACCCCCACTTCTCCGATCTCTACGACCACGCCCTGCGCGCGACCGAGTGGACGGAGTCGTTGCGGGACATGATCACCACTGTCTTCGAGACGAGCCTGACACTCGCCGACGCGCGGCTGAACACCGTGATGAAGAAACTGACCGCCTGGGCCGCGATCATCGCGGTACCGACCGCGATCACCGGTTTCTACGGACAGAACGTGCCGTTCCCGGGGTATCTCGCCAACTCCGGTTTCATCATGAGCATCTGTTTGATAGTTGTTGTCGTGCTGGGTCTTTACCTCTCCTTCCGACGCCGCGATTGGTTGTGACACGACGTTGAACTCCCCCGCCATCACGATCGATGGGCTGACCAAGCGCTTCGGCGCGGTCACCGCGGTCGACGATCTGTCCTTCACGGTCGCGCCGGGGCGCGTGACCGGTTTCCTCGGCCCGAACGGTTCGGGCAAGACCACCACACTGCGCATGCTGCTGGGGCTCGTCGAGCCGACGGCAGGACGCGCACTCATCGGCGACCGCCCGTACCGCCAGATCCGTCGGCCCGCACGAGAGGTCGGGGCGGCTCTGGAGGCGTCGAGCTTTCACCCGGGCCGCACGGGGCTCGGCCACCTGACGGCGCTCGCACCACAGGTCGGTGTCTCGACGGCACGGTGCAAAGAGGTCCTCGACTACGTCGGGCTGACCGCGGCCGCGGATCGCCGCGTCGGCGGTTACTCGATGGGCATGCGCCAGCGCCTGGGTCTGGCGACCGCGCTCCTCGGTGATCCGCGCGTCATCATCCTCGATGAGCCGGCAAACGGCCTCGATCCGCAGGGCATCGTGTGGTTGCGCGGGCTGCTGCGGTCGCTGGCCCGCGAGGGCCGGACGGTGCTGTTGTCGAGTCATGTTCTCGCCGAGGTGCGTAGCACCGTCGACGACGTGGTGGTCATCGGGAACGGTCGGCTGATCCGCGCGTCGACGCTGGCCGACTTCGAGGGCCTGGCCGTTCACGCGGTCGGGGTCCGCACCCCGAGCCCCGCGTCGTTCGTGGCACTGGCGCGCGAGCGCAACTGGCAGATCGAGGACGCCCCCGGAGGTTTCCGCGTCCACGGCGTCGACACCGCCACCGTCGGCTCCGCGGCCTTCGGTGCCGGTATCGAGTTGCACGAACTCTCCGACGCCGGAGCCGATCTCGAGACCGTGTTCCTGCAACTGACCGGTTCGGCCACGCCGTCGATGGGAGCTGTGCGATGAGGGCGGCGCTGGTCGCGGAGTACCGCAAGTTCGTCTCCACTCGCATGTGGTGGGTGCTGCTCGTCGCGATGGTCGGGTATCTGGCCTTCATCGGTGCGGTGCTCGCCTTCTCACTGAACTCCGAGAGCGCGATGAACCAGCCGGTGCTGCTCTCCGGCGGCGACCTCGCCCGTTCGATCTACGCGCTGACCTCACCGATCGGTTACGTCTTCGCGCTCGTCATCGGCAGTCTGGCGATGACGGGCGAGTTCCGCCACAAGACCATCACCGCCAGCCTCCTGGTGGAGCCACGACGCGGAGTCCTGTTGCTGGCGAAGCTGATCGCGGGCATCCCGATCGGCGCGCTGTACGGCATCCTCGGCACACTGGCGGTCGTGGCCACGGCAGCCCCGCTCCTCGCCCTGGTCGGCGACGGCGCGTACCTCGGCGACGCGTCGACCATCGAGGTCATCGTCCTGTCGATGCTCGTGATGGTGTTGTGGACGGCGCTTGGCGTCGCCTTCGGCGCGGTGGTCTCCAATCAGGTGGCCGCAATCGTCATCCTGCTGGCGTTCACCCAGCTCGTCGAACCGATCGCCCGACTCGCCCTGGCAGCGTTCGACGCCACCGCGTCGGTGTCGAAGTTCCTGCCCGGCTCCGCGGCCGACGCCCTGGTCGGCACGAGTTTCTACGCCAGCATGGGTGAAGGTGCCGGCGATCTGCTCCCGCAGTGGGCCGGCGCTCTCGTGATGCTCGCCTACATCGCCGTGTTCGCGGTGATCGGCCGGTACACGACGCTGCGGCGCGACATCGCCTAGCTGTGGCTGCGGCGGGGCCCATCCTGTGCCCGTCGTTGCGATCCGGTCACAACATCTGCCTCTTCTGTCACATCTGACCCATACTCGACGGATCGACCGACCGACGACAGGGGCTGCCGCATGCGACGACACCGCACGGTGATCGGAGTACTCGCCGCGGTCGGAGCGTTGCTCGTCGCGCTCGTACTCACCCCGGGAGTCCCGTCCGCCGTCGCCGACGACAACACCGCTCGCATCGTCTCCTCGGCCGCCTTCGACGGCCGTGAGCGCCTGCAGATCTGGTCACCGTCGATGGGTCGCGAGATCACCGTCGACGTCCAGCCTGCGGCCGGGGACGCCAAGCGACCGACGCTGTACTTGCTCGACGGTGCCGAAGCGCACGACGAGGAGTCCGGCTGGTACGCGATGACGAATTTGCAGCAGTTGGCCGCCGGCGAGAAGCTCAACGTCGTGACGCCGGTCGGCGATCCGCACAGTTACTACACCGACTGGCGCGCAGTCGATCCCGGCGTCGGCAAGAAGTACATGTACGAGACGTTCCTGACCGAGGAGCTACCCCCGCTGATCGACGGGGAATTCGGCGGCAACGGTCGCAACGCCATCGCCGGGGCGTCGATGGGCGGGGTCGCGGCCCTCACACTCGCCACACGCCGCCCGGCGCTCTACAGCGGGGTGGCCGGTTACAGCGACTGCGCCAACATCTCAAGCCCCCAGAACCAGCTGCTCACCCGGTGGGACGTGAGCCGCGGCGGCGGTAACGCGGACAACATGTGGGGCCCGATGGGCGACCCCGAGTGGAGCGCCCACGATCCCTACGTCAACGCGGAGAAGCTGCGCGGCAAAACCATCTACATGTCGTCGGGCAACGGACTACCCGGGAAGTACAACAACCTGCTCGCCGACCCGATCGACGAGACCCTCCAGGGCATGATCGGCGAGTTCGGCAGCTGGACCTGCACCGGGCAGATGAGCAATCGCCTGAAGCGCCTCGGCATCCCGTACACCTCCAACCTGCGACCCAGCGGCACCCACAAGTGGGGCTACTGGAAGGACGAGCTGGCTGTCTCCTGGCCGATCCTGATGCGGTCGGTCGGACTGCGCTGATTCACGCGGGACGCGGGATGGCCGCCGAGAGACCCTGCCCGATCCATGACGGGATCTCGCGGACGACGTCGGCGGGCGCGTGGATGTCGACACGGCTCTCGGTGAGCGCACAGCGCCAGTCGGTGTCTCCGCGCCAGATCTCGGTGAGAGTCCGCAGGTCCGTTTCGACCGTTGCGTCCACCTCGTACCCCGGGTCGAAGTCGCATACCTGGGCGTCGCCGGCCGACACGACCAGCCACCAGGATCGCGACTTGCCGATCACATCGCGAAAGACGAACTGCACCATGGTCCGTCGACGCGGCCACCGGTCGATCGGGATGGTCCGTCGCATGTCCCACATCAGCAGGTGAGGATCGAGGTCGGCGTCGCCGAGCTCACCGACCCAGCGAATTCCCCACTTGCTCAGCGCATCCACCACCGGCATGAGTTCTTGCCCCATGGCCGTCAGGGTGTACACCGAACGACCACCGACCTCCGATCTGTGGACCACCCCGGCGCGTTCCAGACTGCGTAATCGCTTGGTCAGGAGCGCCGGTGACATCTTCGGCACCCCGCGTCGAAGTTCGTTGAAATGCCTACTCCCCAGAAGCATTTCGCGAATGATCAGAATCGTCCAGCGTTCGTCGAGCAACTCCATCGCCTTCGCAACGGGGCAGAACTGTCCGTACGACGTCATCGCAATCCTCCCTCACGTCGTCGACTCCAAGTACACACCCACCGCACCCCGTTGACCAGTACAGAATGTGAACCGGCTCCGGTACAGATGTTGGTCTGGAGAGAAGTGGCCGGGACGGCGGAAGCTCGAGATGTCCGAAGACACCACGAGCACGAGGATTCACCATGACCACAATCCACCCCACCCCGTTCGACGCCGAGATCAAGGCCAAGCACCGCAAGCTGTGGGCGGCGGGTGACTACCCCGCCGTCGCCGATCTGATCGCGCCTCTGGGCAGGCGCCTCGTCGACGCCTTGCACATCCAGACCGGCGAGAAGGTCCTCGACGTCGCGGCCGGTGCCGGCAACGTCGCGGTTCCCGCGGCCCGGGCCGGCGGTCACGTCGTCGCCACTGATCTGACGCCCGAGCTGTTGGAGACCGGCGAGGCACGGCACAAGGATCTCGGCATCACCTGGCGCACCGCTGATGCCGAGGATCTCCCGTTCGATGAGGACGACTTCGACATCGCGACCTCCTGCGTCGGCGTCATGTTCGCGCCGAACCACCAGAAGTGCGCCGATGAACTCGTCCGCGTCGTCCGACCCGGCGGACGGATCGGCCTGATCAACTGGACACCAACCGGTTTCATCGGCGAGTTGTTCGGTGTCATGAAGCCATACGCACCGCCACCGCCTCCCGGTGCCCAGCCCGGCCCGCTCTGGGGCAGCACCGACCACGTGCGATCCCTGTTCGACGGCCGCGTGACCGATCACCGATTCACCACCACTACCGTGAGGATCGATGAGTTCCCCGACGGCGCCGCGTTCCGGGACTTCTTCAAGGCGCACTACGGCCCGACGATCGTGACCTTCCGCAACATCGCCGACGACCCGACCCGGGTCGCCGCACTCGACACCGCCATCGCCGAGCTCGCCGACCGGTACATCACCGACGGCCACATGGAGTGGGAGTATCTGCAGGCGGTGCTCACCGTCGTGTGATCCCTCCGGCTCGGCTCAAGCGTTCGCGAACGCTGCCTCGGATTCCGGGTTGCGGACGACGTACCGCCGGGCGATCGTGAAGCAGACGGCCGCTAGGATCGACGAGGCGATCATGATGCAGGCCATCGGGACCGCGGTGTCGTCACCGGCGAGGCCGCCGAGCGGGGACAGCGCTCCGCCGACGAGGAACATGATCCCGCCGAGCATGGCACTGCCGGCGCCGGCGGCGTCGTGGGTGTGTTCCATCGCAAGAGCGGCCGCATTGCCGAAGATGAAGCCGATCGCCGTGGCGAGCACGAACAGCGGGACGACGAGCAGGGCCGGCACCGGCGACACCGCTGCGCCGAGCACCCCGAATGCGGCGAGGACCAGTACGGGCAGGCTGCACTTGATGGTCGTCGCGGGGTGGATCTGCCGACGCGCCAGCCTCGACGAGATCAGTCCGCCGCCCATCATTCCGAGGGCGTTGGCCGCAAAGGCGCAGCCGTACACCAGCTCCGACGTCCCGATGACGTTCTGGTAGACGAACGACGAGCTCGAGATATACGCCATCAGTGCCCCGAACGCGAAGGCCTGCGTCAGCACATAGGCCATGAATGCCGGGCGCCTCAACCGACCGAGCAGGTCCCCGAACCGAAGTCGTGGTGCGCGACTCGCCTGCGGCAGGGTCTCCGGCACCGAGGTGACCGCGCCGATCAGCTGCAGCACTGCGGTCGCCAAGATCACCGCGAGGATGCCGCGCCACGGAACATGGCCCGCCAGAACGCCTCCCACGAGCGGTGCGACGACCGGCGCGAGACTCTGGATGCTCATCATCAGCGTCATCGACCGGGCACCGGCGAAGCCGCGGAGGAGGTCGGCGATCACCGCGCGGGCGATCACCATTCCCGATGCCGCCGCGAGCGCCTGCACGAATCGGGCACCGATCAGCACCTCGATGTTCGGCGCCGCAACCACAACCACACCGGCGATGACCGCACCGGCCGAGCCGATGACGAGCGGGAGTCGTCGACCGAACCGGTCCGAGATCGGCCCCCAGATGACCTGGCCGACACCCACACCGATCAGGAACGCGGTCAGCGTCAGCTGTACATGCGTGGCGTCGGTGTGCAGCGAGTCCTGGACCTCGATGAACGACGGCAGGTACAGGTCGGTTGCGATCGGCGCGGTCGCCGACAGGAGCGCCAGGGTGAACAGGAGGCGCGCGCCCAGGCCGTCGCGGGTGGTCGGTGCAGAGCTCGTCACCGGCGGGAGATTATCAGCCGAGCTGAGGACCTGCGGGGGCCAGACCGCCCGAGGACGCCGGCTGCACGTCGTCGACCTCGGCGTACTCCACGACCAGAGGCGCATGGTCGGAGAGCCGCATCTCGGGTGCGGCTTCCTTGTCGACCTCGACCCACCGCGCCCGACGTGCGAGCCCGGGCGTCGCGAGATGGTGGTCGATGCGCCAGCCGACGTCCTTGACGAAGGACTCCCCTGCCCAGCTCCACCAGGTCAGCGGCCCCGGACGGTCGCCGTGGAGGGCGCGTACCACGTCGACGAGGCGGCGCGGTCCGGTGATCTGCCCGAACCATTCCCGTTCCTCGGGCAGAAAGCCTTCCATCTTGCGCGCCGCACGCCAGTTGGTGACGTCGTGTTCGAGATGGGCGACGTTGAGGTCGCCGAGCAGCAGGAACTCCCGCCCCGCACGTCGTGCCTCGAGCCGGTTGCGCTGCAGCTCACGGGCGAACGCCCCCAGGAACCGTTGCTTGCGTGCATGTTTGGCGCCGCCGTCGGGCTTCTCCCGCATCGACCCCGGACGCTGCAGCTCCGCGGGCAGACCACCCTTGGGTAGATAGATGTTGGCGACGGTGAGCGGCCGGTCCGCCAGGTCGACCTCGACGTACCGTCCTTCGAGCGCGAAGGCGTTCAGGCCGCGTGCTTTCGGGGGATGCGTCAGCCAGGTACGCACCGCGGCGGGTGCGCTGCGGGTCAGGATCGCGACGCCGTTCCGGCCTGGGATGGTGCCGACGTCGACGGCAGCGGTGTAGCCGGCGAACTCTCCGACGTCGTCGATTCCGCACCGCAACTCCTGCAGACCCACCACATCGGGATTGCGCTGCGCCAGCCAATCGTCGAAACCGCGTCGACGCGCCGCCCGAATCCCGTTGACGTTGAACGACGCAACGGTGAATCCGTCGATACTCATGGAACACCTCTCACTCGCGTTCAAGTTAGTGGCACGCGCGGGCCGACACCAACCACGGGTGCGCGGGGTTATGCTGGCCGGAGACTGTGCCGAGAACGAGGAGGTGGTACCCGTGAACGATTCGACGTGGGTGCTCCTCGCAGGGGTCACGGTCGGGCGATAGGTCGTCCGGGAGCGCCGCATACGAACACTCCCGAGGACAGAACCATGCCATTCTCCCCCGCGCATTTCACCACCGAACGACGCCTCGACGACGGCGTCCTCGAACGCGACTTCGTCATCGACGGCATCCCCGGCACGCTGTGGACGCCTCCCACAACACCTGCTCCACTCATCCTCGCCGGCCACCCGGGCGGGTTGCAGAGCATGCACCCCCGACTCGAGGCCAGGGCGCGCAGCGCCGCGACCAGCGGTTTCGCGACCGCCACGATCGAACTTCCCGGCAGCGGTCACCGGGACCCGCTACCCGACGTCGATCACGCCCGCACCGAACTCCGCACTGCACTGGCGGCCGGACAACCGGTCACCGAGGACATCATCGACCGGCTCGTGCTCCCGCTCGTCGACAGGGCGGTGCCAGAGCTGCAGGCGACCATCGACGCGCTGCTCACTCTCCCCGACGTCGACGGCCCGGTCGGTTACTCGGGTGGTGTGACCGCGATCGGCGTACGCCTTGCCCTGGTCGAGCCGCGTATCGCCGCCCTCGGACTCTTCGCCGGCAGCTACCTGCCGCGCGCCACATTGCAGGAGGCCCGCGAGGTCGACGTCCCGGTGCACGTCCTGCTGCAGTGGGACGATGCCTGGAACGACCGGCAACGAGCCCTCGAACTGTTCGACGCCCTCGCATCCGAGGAGAAGACCCTGCAGGCGAACATGGGCGGGCACACCGGGGTCCCGCCGCACGCGGGCGAGGACGCCGGCCGCTTCTTCGCCCGGCATCTGAGTGTTGCACTGCCGCAATGACCGTGGCGCACCAACCACGTCGGAGCCCGTTGCAGGGCTCAGTGGTCGCGCAGGACGATCGGGGTCAGTGACGGCCTCTTGGGCTCGCGGCCGTCGCCGAGGGAGACCCCGCGGAGCTTGCGGATCAGCCACGGCGTGAAGAACTCGACCGCCCACCGGGTGTCGCGAACGAGGGCCGCCACCGGATGCGGAACCGGCGCAGGTGGCAGCGGATTGCCCCAGTCGTCGGTGGCGTCGGGCAGACCGAGAGCATGCGCTGCGGCGTCGGCGAACCGCTCGTGTCCGAACGGCGAGGCGTGCAGGCGGTCCGACGACCACGACCGTGGGTCCGTCAGCACCGGCGCGGCGTGGAGGTCGACCAGAAGGAACCCGTAGGTCGCGGCGAACTCGCGATTCATCTCGTTCAGCTCCAGCAACCGGTGTTCTTTGCGGCCGGCGAACGGGATGGTGCGGACGATGTTCGGGAAGGTCGAGACGATCACCGTGGCATCCGATTCCGCGAGTCGGCGATAGATCGTGTCCAGATCGGCGCGGACCTGGGCGAGGTCGGAGCGGCCGATCACGTCGTTCATACCGAGCGGTGCCGCGATGAGATCGGGTTCGAGGGCGAGCGCCGGCTCCAGCTGATCCTCGAGGACCTGCCGCGTCCGCTTCCCGCGGATGGCCAGGTTGGCGTACTGCAGATCCGGGTTCAGCGCCGCCATACGCTCGGCGAGCCGATCGGCCCAGCCGCGGAATTCGTACTCCGGGTGCGGGTCTCCCAGACCCTCTGTCTGACTGTCGCCGATGGCGACGAACCGCGAGAACTGCACGGCGAAGATCTTAGGACGCAGCAGGTCGTGTCGTGCCTCACGTACACATTCGCGAGGGCCCGACACGACGATCCTGGCGGAAGCGGAGGGATTTGAACCCCCGGTGGTTTTACCCACGCTCGCTTTCAAGGCGAGTGCATTCGGCCGCTCTGCCACGCTTCCCTGACCAGCAAGAGTACGTGAAACACAGACATCGGCCGTCACCACCCCATCGCGCCGGCACTCATCTGGTCGTGGGCACCTCGGGCCGGTCAGTCGTCGTCCTCGGCCTCGCGCTCGCGCCGCGCCGCCTCGATCACCTCGGGTGGAGCCGGCTTCCGCAGCCAGGCCTGCATCCGCAGCAACCCGCCGGCGACCGTGCAGATGGCAACCACGGTGATGATGATCCAGAACGCAGTGGACATGGGCCCATTGTCCGCCTACCGACGTCGAGGCGACACCGGTTCGACCCGGCCGCCGACCCGACACCGGCCCGACCGTCGGTGTGGAACCATCGACAGGGTGAAAGCCATCGTCGTCGAATCCGAGAACCTGTCCGTGCAGGACGTGCCCGACCCGTCGCCGGCTGCCGGTGAGGTGGTGATCGACGTGGTCGCGGCCGGGGTCAACCGCGCCGACATCCTCCAGCGCGCCGGGAACTATCCGCCGCCGCCCGGTGCTTCGGAGACACTCGGCCTCGAGGTGTCCGGGCGGATCTCCGCACTCGGTGACCAGGTCTCGGGCTGGGCGGTGGGCGACGAGGTGTGCGCCCTGCTGGCCGGTGGGGGCTATGCGGAGAAGGTGGCCGTCCCCGCCGAGCAGGTGATGCAGGTCCCGCGCGGGGTCGACCTGGTGTCGGCGGCGGCGCTGCCCGAGGTCGCCTGCACCGTGTCCTCGAACATCTTCGACACCGCGGGACTGACCACCGGCGAACTCCTCCTGATCCACGGCGGGTCCAGCGGCATCGGCACCCACGCGACGCAGCTCGCGCATGCAATGGGCGCCCGGGTCGCGGTCACCGCCCGCACCCAGGCCAAGCTCGAACGCTGCCGCGAGTACGGTGCCGAGATCCTGATCGACTACACGCGTGACGATTTCGCCGCGGTCCTGAAGGAGAACGGCGGCGCCGACGTCATCCTCGACATCATCGGCGCCAAGTACCTGACATCGAACATCAAGGCCCTGAGCACCGACGGCCGTCTGGTCATCATCGGTATGCAGGGCGGCACGAAAGCCGAACTCCCCATCGGCCTGCTGCTCGCCAAGCGGCTGTCGGTGATGGGTACGACGCTGCGTGCGCGTCCCGTCCACGGACCCGGCGGCAAGGCCGAGGTGGTCGCCGCGACGGTCGGCCGCACCTGGCCGCTGATCGAATCCGGCAAGGTCGTGCCGGTCGTCGACCGCACCTTCCCGCTCGCCGACGCCGCCGCCGCGCACGACCACCTCAACAGCGGCGACGCGATCGGAAAGGTCTTGCTGACGATCGACTGAGCGGGCCCTTCGCGGCTTGTCGCCTTGACCCTCACCTCGGAGCCCGACCGCCGAACCTCAACTCGACCGGCAGACGTCGATCGAAGTCTGCCGGTCGGGTTGACGTCGACCGGTGGTTGGGTGGGCGAAGGGGGCTGACGGTCGAGTGCCCTAGGAAGAGGGCTCCTCGGCGGCGTCGACCGCCTCCCTGATCTTGCGGAATGCGGTCCCGAGGCAGGCGAACTCGTCGGGGCTCATCGCGTCGACGACGAACCTGCGGATGACGCGGTCGCGGAGCGAGACGTGGGTGGCGAGCGTTCGGTGGCCTTGTTCGGTGAGGCGGACGAGTCGGTGCCGCCCGTCCGCTTTGGACTCGAGGCGTTCGACGTCGCCGACGTCGCTGAGCCGCGCGATCATGCGCGACACCGTGCTCACCCGCATGTGCACGGTGTCGGCGACCTCGCTGACCCCCAGCTTCGGCGATTGTGAGATCGCCTCGAGGATGCGCAGGTCGGACAACGCCATTCCGCGCTTCACGAACTCGTCGTTGACGCATGCGAAGAGGGCCCACCCGCCGTCGACGAGATTGAGCCAGCTCTCGGCCTCCGCTGAGGTGAGCGACCGTGGAGGACCTGATGCTGGATCTTCCTGTTTTCCCGACACAGGTTGCCAACATACACGGTGGTTAATTTTGTGCGCGCGATAGTGAATTACGTGCAGAAACGCTGCAGACGGGCCTAGGCGAGCGAACCGAGGGTCCGTACCAGGTGGTCGACCTCGTACGGCGTCGAATAGGGCGCGAGGCCCACGGTGACGGCACCGCCGAAGTCGGGGGCGCCCATCCGGACCAGCGCTCGGTTGGGCACGTCGGCGAGCGCGCACACGCCGTTGTCGGCGAGCCTGCGGACCACCTTGTCGGCGCTGACTCCGTCGACGGTGAAGCTCACCAGCGGCACCCGGTTCTCCTCGGTGCCGACCACGTTGACGTGGTTGAGCTGGGTCAGCGTCGTCACCAGGTAATAGGTGAGACGCTGCAGGTACTCGTAGACACCGTCGAGTGACGTGACCAGACGCCGACGGCGTTTGCCGATGCCGTCCTCGTCCAGCCCGGCGATGTGCTCGACGGAGGCCACCACTCCGGCAAGCATCGACCCCGGGTGTGGTTCCGGCTCGAGTCGTGCCGGGCCCTTGGCGGCCGGATCCATCGACATCAGCCGCAGACGGTCGATGACCTGGGGCTCGCGGAACACCATCGCCGACATGCGCGGACCGCCCCAGCGTTCGGCGGAGACCACGAGGACGTCGGCCCCGAGTTCGTGGATGTCGAGCGACAGGTAGGGCGCGGCATTGGTGGCGTCGACGACGAACAGTGCGCCCGCCTCGCGGACCAGCGGGGTGATCTCGCTGATGTCGGTGATGGCGCCGGTCGTCGACGAGGCGAGGGTCACCGCGACGACCTCGGTCTCGGGGGTGATGAGGTCACCGAACTGCCACGCGGGCAGCGCGCCGCTCTCGACGTCGACCTCGGCCCACCGGATACGGCCGGCATACCGTTCGGCCGCGCGGACCCACGGGACGATGTTCGGCTCGTCGTCCTGTCGGGTCACCACCACGTCGCCGCGCAGGAACGCGTGCGGGGAGAGCGCCTCGGCCAGGCAGGCCAGCAGCGCGTAGCGCGAGGGACCGAGGACCACTCCCGCGGCGTCGCCACCCACGAGATCGGCGATCGCGCGTCGGGCGCTGTCGGTGACGTCCGCGGACGCACGGGCCGACGGGTACACGCCTCCGGGAGCCGCCGCCAGATGACGGAAGCTGGTGGTCACCGCCGTGGCGACCGAATCCGGGACCTGCATACCCGCTTGCGGGTCGAGGTGAATCCACCCGTCGCCGAGCGATGGAATCAATCCACGCACATAGGCGACGTCGAAAGCCATGGCACGAGGATAGACGCCTCTGCTCCCGCCGTTCACCTCCTCCGGTCGGCGCCGGCACGCGAACGATCTGCGCGCCCGACGAGGTCTCGGTCGGCGCGAATGGGCACAATGGGAACCATGGCAATCGATGGCACTCCAGGACCCGGTTCGATGCCCGGCAGCCCCTTCGGCGCGGGCGACTCCGACAACGTGATCGTGGTGGGCGCCGGCGCCGACGGTTCGAAGGCCGACGACGAGTCGTCGGAGTCGACGAGCGTCGCCGACATGGTCGAACAGCCCGCGAAGGTCATGCGCATCGGCACGATGATCAAGCAGCTCCTCGAGGAGGTGCGCGCCGCACCTCTCGACGAGGCGTCGCGTAACCGGCTGCGCGAGATCCACGAGTCGTCGATCCGCGAACTCGAAGAGGGTCTCGCCCCCGAGCTGCGCGAAGAACTCGAGCGGCTGGCACTGCCGTTCTCCGATGAGCAGACGCCGTCCGATGCCGAGCTCCGCATCGCCCAGGCCCAGCTCGTCGGCTGGCTGGAAGGTCTCTTCCACGGCATCCAGACAGCGCTGTTCGCCCAGCAGATGGCCGCCCGCGCCCAGCTCGAACAGATGCGTCAGGGTGCGCTGCCCCCGGGCATGCCGGGAGCCGGCGGCGGTCCGGGGCACAGCACCGGCCAGTACCTCTGACTCCCGGCGCGGGTACGCTGACTCCTCGTGTCAGCGGTAGTAGACGACGACGCGATACCCGCGCGTCCCGAGAGTTCTGAGTCACGCACCTTCGCGCGTGCGGTCAAGGACCTCCGCGACGGTCTCGCCAGCCGCGAGCTGTGGTTCCACCTGGGTTGGCAGGACATCAGGCAGCGGTATCGCCGGTCGGTCCTGGGTCCACTGTGGATCACCATCGCCACCGGCGTCACCGCGACCGCGATGGGCCTGCTGTACGGCGAGCTGTTCGGCATGGACATCAAGGTGTTCCTGCCCTACGTCGCGTTGGGCTTCATCTTCTGGAACTTCATCCAGACCTCGATCCTCGACGGCGCGGAGGTGTTCGCGAAGAACGAGGGCCTGATCAAACAGCTCCCGGCCCCGGTCAGCGTGCACGTCTACCGGGTCGTCTGGCGGTCGCTGATCATCTTCGCCCACAACGTGGTGATCATCGTGATCATCTTCGCGATCTTCACACCACCGCTGAACTGGACGGTTCTGCTCGTCGTCCCCGCGATCGGCCTGTACGTGCTGAACGCGGTGTGGGTGACGATCGTCTTCGGCATCCTGTCGACCCGCTTCCGCGACATCGGTCAGCTCCTCACCACCGCGGTGCAGCTGGTGTTCTTCATGACGCCCATCATCTGGACGACGTCGAGCCTGAGCAGCGCGACCGGTGAGACCTCGTCGCGGCTGAAGCTGGTCGAGCTGAACCCGATGTTCCACTACCTCGAGATCGCGCGCGGACCGCTGCTCGGCGAGCCGGTGGAGTTCTACCACTGGGCCGTCGTCCTCGGATGCACCGCCGTCGGGTGGGTTCTGGGCATGCTGGTGATGCGCAACTACCGCGCCCGCGTGGCGTACTGGGTGTAGGGACGAGACTGATGGCCAAGAACAGCAACCTCGACAACCGGGTCCGCGTCGACACGTGGGATGCCTGCGTCGACTTCCCGATCTTCGACGCCAAGACGCGTTCGCTGAAGAAGTCCGTCCTCGGCGCCGCCGGCGGCGTCATCGGCTCCAACGCGTCGAATGTCGTGGTCGTCGAGGCGCTCAAGGACATCAACCTGCACCTCAAGCACGGCGATCGCATCGGTCTCGTCGGCCACAACGGCGCCGGCAAGTCGACGCTGCTGCGACTGTTGTCGGGTATCTACGAGCCCACCCGTGGTGCGTGCCGGGTGCAGGGACGCGTGGCCCCGGTCTTCGACCTCGGTGTCGGCATGGACCCCGAGATCTCGGGCTACGAGAACATCATCATCCGCGGCATGTTCCTCGGCATGACCCGCAAGGAGATGCTGAAGAAGATCGACGACATCGCGGAGTTCACCGAACTCGGCGACTACCTCCAGATGCCGCTGCGGACCTACTCCACCGGTATGCGCGTGCGTATCGCGCTCGGCGTGGTCACGTCGATCGATCCGGAGGTCCTGATCCTCGACGAGGGCATCGGCGCGGTCGACGCGGACTTCATGAAGAAGGCTCGCGGCCGTCTGCAGGCGCTCGTCGAGCGTTCCGGAATCCTGGTCTTCGCCAGCCACTCCAACGAGTTCCTGGCCCAGCTCTGCGATCGCGCGCTGTGGATCGACCACGGCCAGATCCGCATGGACGGCGGCATCGAAGAGGTCGTCGAGGCCTATGAGGGCCCGGGCGCCGCAGCCCACGTCCGCAAGGTGATCGCCCAGGTCGAGGCCGACTCGGAGGGTACGTCCTAGTGGCACAGGCCCGGCCCGAGAAGGTGATCGCGGTGGTGGTGACCCACCGTCGCGTCGAACTGCTCGCCGAATCCCTCGCCGTGGTGTCCGGTCAGGACCGGCCCGTCGACCACCTCATCGTCGTCGACAATGCCGACGAACCCGAGGTCGCCGAACTCGTCGCCGCCCAGCCCGTTCCCACCACGTACCTGGGGTCGCAGCGCAACCTCGGCGGCGCGGGCGGCTTCGCACTGGGCATGCTGCATGCGCTCGCACTCGGCGCCGACTGGGTGTGGTGCGCCGACGACGACGGCCGGCCCGACGGATCGTCGGTGCTGTCGACGCTGCTCGACTGCGCGAAGCGTCACGACCTCGACGAGGTGTCGCCGGTGGTCGCCAACCTCGACGACCCGGACACCCTTGCCTTCCCGCTGCGGCGGGGACTCGTGTGGCGTCGTAAGCGTTCTGAGCTGTTTGCCGACGGTGAAGCGCAGTCTGATGACCTGCTGCCCGGCATCGCGTCGCTGTTCAACGGCGCGCTGTTCTCTGCGGAGTGCCTCGAGCAGGTCGGCGTCCCCGACCTGCGGCTGTTCTTCCGCGGCGACGAGGTCGAGGTGCACCGACGCCTGGTGCGTTCCGGCGTGAAGTTCGGTACCTGCCTGCGCGCCGGCTACCTGCATCCGGACGGTTCCGCGGAGTTCCGCCCGATCCTGGGTGGCCGCATGCACACCCAATACCCGGACAACGACACCAAGCGCTACTTCACCTACCGCAACCGCGGCTACCTCATGAGCCAGCCCGGGATGCGCAAGCTGCTCCCCCAGGAGTACGCCCGCTTCGGCTGGTTCTTCCTTGTGCAGCAACGTGATCCGAAGGCGTTCGCCGAGTGGGTGCGGCTGCGCGGGTTGGGTCGCCGGGAGCGGTTCACGAGACCCTGAGACGGCAAGAATTCTTGCGGCAGTTGGTTCCGTATTTCGGAACCAACTGCCGCAACTCTTTTCAGCGACCGGCGCGCGGGGTCATACCGAGCGCGGCGACGCCGCCGACCACCCCGATGGCGGCGAGGACCCACCACGCCGACACGAAGGCCTCGCGGACGTCGTCGTAGAGCACCGCGGTCCCGACGATGGCGACGAACAGGCTGACTCCCAATGACATGCCGATCTGTCGGCTCATGCTGACCACCGCACTGCCGGTCGCCGCCTGATGGGCGGGTAGATCTGCCGTCGCCGAGGACAGGATGGACGGCATCGCGAAGCCGACACCGATACCGCTGATGAGCCAGCCGGGCAGCATCTCGGTCGCGAAGTCCGGGCTGGCGTCGACCGACAGCGCGACCATCGCGACGCCGACGGCGAAGAGGACGCACCCCACCGCCACCAGCACTCCGACCGGAACCCGCGTACTCAGGCGGTCGGCAACCGCGGCGAAGATCGGGACCATGAGAGGCCCGGTGGACACGGCCAGCCCGGTGGTGATCGCCGAAAATCCCCAGACCTGTTGCAACCAGAGAACATTGGCTAGTAGGGCACCGGCGAACGGGATCGAGAAGAGCAACATCGCCACATTGGCGTAGGAGAAGGTCCGGACCCGCAGCAGCGCCGGGTCGATGACGGGTTCGGCATGGCGTCGGGAACTGACGACGAATCCCGCGAACGCCACCAGCGCCACAATCCACGCGCCGACGATGCGGGAGTCCGCCCATCCCCACTCACTGCCCTGCACCAGGCCAAGAGTCAACGCACCCACCGACACGACGAGCAGGCCGGCGCCAAGAGCATCGGGAAACGCTGTCACAGAGTCGTTTCGGGAGCGGACGAGAACGAGTGCTCCCGCGACGAGGGCGGCGATGCCCACCGGTATGTTCACCAGGAACACCCACCGCCACGACGCCTCGACCAACATGCCGCCCACGGCGGGACCGAAAGCGGCGGCGAGCGCTCCGGTGGCCGCCCAGATCTTCACACCACGCGCACGACGCTCCGGTGGCAGCGTCGACACCACGAGCCCGAGGCTTGCCGGCGTCAGGATCGCTGCACCCACGGCCTGCAGCCCGCGGAACGCGACCAGCCACCAGACTCCCTGTGCTGCAGCACAGGCTGCACTGGCGACGGTGAAGAGTGCGAGACCCAGGAGGAATCCACCCTTGCGTCCATAACGGTCGACGATCCGACCTGCCGGAACGAGCAATGCCGCATAGAGAATCGCGTACGCGTTGAGAATCCACGACATCGCGGACAGGCCGGCACCGCCGAAGTCGGCGCTCATGTCGTCGAACGCGACGTTGACGATGAACACGTCCAGGCTGGCCATGAACGCGGCGCCGGACAAGATGAGAAGCGTGAACCCGGGTCGGGCCGAAGTCGGCGGCCCTGCAGGCGAATCGATTTCGGTGCGTGTGGAGGTCATCGGGCCGACCACCCCACGACGCGGCGGCTCTGCCGGGCGGAGGCGAGGAGCCGACCGTTGCGGTCACGGAGGGTGGTGTCGTCGACGGACCAGCCGCCCGACGTGGAGATGTTGCGGGTGTGCACGAGGATCGGCGCGGGTTCGGGATCGTCGAGCGGTGCGGTGATGTGCATCGAGAAGGCGACGGTGGGGATGGCCAGCGGTGCGGTCAGCGTGGGGAAGACGGCCGGAGGTAGACAGTCGGCCAGCAGGCCGAGGTAGGCCGCGTCGAGTGCCATGGGGGTGCGCGTGGAGATCCACGCACGCATCCACGAGTCGGCGGAGCCGGTCAGCGGCAGTGGGCCGTCGACCGGGCGGAGGTCGAGGTGACCGCCCATGGGAACGATCTCCGGCGGGATGTCGAACTGTGCGAGCCCCTCCGGACCCGGCACGGCCGCCGCGATGTCGACGATGTCATCGTGAGCGGCGTCGCCGACCCGCCCCGCCGTCACCGAGGCGATCGCGATCTCCCCGGCTCCCTGCGTGACGGCTACGTCGATGATCCGCGTGTGCCGACCGACCTCCCGGACCGATGGCGTCAAAATGAGTTCGCCGCCGGCCGGTTTGCCGACGAACCGCAGGTCCACCGCGCGAACCGACGCCCCTGGCACGGCATCGGCCGCGACGTGTACGGCGAGCGCGACGATCGCCCCACCGAATGGACCCGACCAGCCCCACCAGCTCTGGTCGATGGTGGCCGCCCACCTCCCGGAACCAACCGGCAATGCCCCGAATTCTTCCGCCAGACCGTTGACAGCGTCTCGCTGCCTGCTGAGTTGTTTCATGAAACTCATGCAATCAGGTTGAGTTGCTTCACGCAACCCACTATGGTCGAGGTCATGCGTCGCGCTTCCTTCACCGACATGAACTGCTCCGTCGCCCAGAGCCTGGAGATCGTCGGCGAGTGGTGGACCCTGCTCATCGTTCGCGACGCCCTGTTCGGCGTGACGAGGTTCGACGAGTTCTCGACGCGACTCGGCATCGCCCGCAACGTCCTGACCCAGCGCCTGGACACCCTCGTCGAGCACGGGGTGATGACCAAGGAGCCCTACCAGGACAACCCGGTCCGCTACGACTACCGCCTCACCGACAAGGGTCGCGATCTGTGGACGGTCGTCACCGCGCTACGCCAGTGGGGCGACAAGTGGACCACCGACGACGGCGCACCGGTGGAGTCGTTGCACTCTTGCGGCAACACGATGACCGTCGAACCTCACTGCTCGGCCTGCGGTGAGCAGGTCGAGCTGGCGGACGTCCGCGTGCGACCGGGGCCGGGCGCACGGGAGAACAACCCGCTTTCCGGGTTGCCACGCTAGCCTCCACCTGCGTCGATGCCGGACTCTTCCCGCGCAAACTAGAACGTGTTCTACTGTGGGGAGAGTTCCGTCTGGACGTCCTTGAGGAGCAAGATGCGGTTCACTTTCGCCGAGGCCATGACCGACCCGTCGTACTACGCGCCGCTCGCGCAGGCCGCGGAGAAAGCGGGGTACGCCGGCTTCACCATCCCCGACTCGCTCGCCTACCCCGAGCAATCGGACGCCAAGTATCCGTACACGCCCGACGGCAACCGCGAGTTCCTCGACGGCAAGGCGTTCATCGAGACCTTCATCCAGGCCGCGGCGCTGGGAGCGGTCACCTCGACCATTCGCTTCACCCCGTTCGTGCTCAAACTCCCTGTTCGCCCGCCGGCGCTGGTCGCCAAGCAGGCCAGCTCGGTCGCCTACCTCACCGGTAACCGCCTCGCACTCGGCGTCGGCACGAGCCCGTGGCCCGAGGACTACGACTTCATGGGTGTCGACTTCCGCCGGCGCGGCAAGCGGATGGACGAGTGCATGGACATCATCCGTGGCCTCACCACAGGCGAGTACTTCGAGTTCCACGGCGAGTTCTACGACATCCCGAAGATCAAGATGACGCCCGCTCCCACCGAGCCGATCCCGCTGCTCGTCGGCGGTCACGCCGATGCCGCGCTGAAACGGGCGGTGATCCGTGGCGACGGTTGGATGCACGGCGGTGGCACGCACGAAGAACTCGACACCCTCCTCGATCGGATCAACGAGATCCGCAAGGCCGAGGGCAAGACGAACGACCCCTTCGAGATCCATGTGATCTCGACGGACGCCTACACGGTCGACGGATGTAAGCGACTGGAGGACAAGGGGATCACCGACGTGATCGTCGGCTTCCGTCTGCCCTACGTGAAGGGCGACGACACCGAGCCACTGCAGAAGAAGATCGATCATCTGAACTGGTACGCGGACAACGTGATCGCGAAGGTCAACGGCTGATCCGGTTGACTGTCAACCGAATTCGCCACCGAACCTGATCCCACCACCGCCGAACCGGCACGGTTGCACGGGTCCCACACCTGGGGCAGACTGCAGAACACGGACGATGCAGACCCCAGGTGTGAGCGATCACCGGGTGGGAGGACAGCGATGACCGATTCACCCGGTGGGTCGGCCTCGTGGTCGGGGCAGGGGCCGGTCGGGTGAGGGGTCGATCTCGCCTGAGCAGGCGTACCTTCTTCAGGGCCGCGGGGGTCACCGGTACGGCGCTTCTCGGTGCCTCGGCACTCGCCGCGTGCGGCGGGTCGTCGACGTCGCCGAACACGTTGCGCGTGGCCATCGCCGGCGAACCCGACCAGCTCGATCCCCAGAAGTCCAGTTCGTATTTCACGTTCGAGGTCCTCGAGAACGTCTTCGACACCCTCGTCGAACCCGACGAGAACCTGCAGATGCAGCCGGCTCTCGCCGAGAGCTGGGAGGTCAGCCCCGACGCCCGGCAGTGGACGTTCCTGCTGCGCCCCGGGGTGACCTTCCACAACGGCGACCCCCTCACCGCCGCCGACGTGGAGTTCTCGTTCCGACGCATCCTCGACGAGGAACTGTCGAACGCGTGGAAGCTCGAGGCCATCGAATCGATCACCGCGCTCGACGACCGGCGCGTGCAGTTCACCGTCCGCGAGCCCACCCCGAACCTGCTGACCAACATCGGCGGCTTCAAAGGGTTGGCGATCGTCAACCGGCGCAACGTCGAATCCGGCGAGATCGCCACGAAACCCGTGGGCACCGGCCCGTTCTCGTTCGTCTCCCGCTCCCCCGGCGCCTCGATCGTGCTGAAGTCCAACCCCGACTACTGGGGTGGCCCGCCGGCCATCGACGGCGTGAACTACAGCTTCATCTCGCAGGGCACGACTGCGGTGTCGGCGCTGCGCTCCCGTGAGATCGATTGGACGGACGCGATTCCCGCACAGCAGCTGAGCATCCTGTCCCGGGACGACACGCTCGAGGTCGGCACCGTCACGGCGAACGACTACTGGTACGTCACGATGAACTTCGACGCCAAGCCGTTCGAGGAAACCCGGGTACGCCAGGCCGTCGCCTACGCCATCGACCGCCCGTCGATCGCGCAGGTCGTCGGATACGGCACCGCCACACCCAACGAGCTCGCGATCCCCCCGACCAGCCCGTGGTTCGCTCCTTACGACCGCTACACCGCGGGCCTCGACCGCGCCCAGGCCGTCGACAAAGCGAAAAGCCTGCTGCGCGAGGCCGGTATCACGTCGATGGACATGCGGCTCATGGTCACCACCGAGTATCCCGAGACCGTGACCGCGGCGCAGGTCATCGCGTCGAATCTCGCCGACGTCGGGATCGACGTCAAGATCGAACAACTCGATTTCGGCGCCTGGCTCGACCGTCAGGCCGCCGGCGACTTCGACGCCCTCCTGCTCGGTTGGCTCGGCAACATCGATCCCGACGACTTCTACTACGCCCAGCATCATTCGAAGGGGACGTCGAACTCGCAGAAGTACTCCAACCCACAGGTCGATGCGCTGCTCGACCGGGGTCGCACCGAACTCGACGTCGAGACCCGCAAGGGCATCTACGCCGACGCCGCCGGTCGGATAGCCGACGACGTGAGTTACCTGTACCTCTACAACCCGTCTGCCACGCAGGCGTTTTCGAAGGAACTCCACGGGTACACGGTCCGGTCCGACAAAGCCGTCCGGTTCCGGTCCGCCCGGCTGGAGAGGAGCTGACGTGACCGCGCTCCGTTCACCGCTGCTGCGCTTCATCCTCATCCGGCTCGCCTACACCGTCGCCGTGCTGCTCGGCGTGATCGTCGCGGTCTTCTTCCTCATCCAGATCGTGCCCGGCGACCCGGTCCGCATCGCGCTCGGCACGCGGTACACGCCGGAATCGTATGAGGCGCTGCGCAGTGCCTCCGGCCTGGACCAGCCACTGGCGAGCCAATTGTTCGCCTATGTCGGCAACGCTTTCACCGGCGACCTCGGGGTGAGCTTCCGCAACAGCGAACCGGTCACGACCATGCTGTTCGACCGCCTGCCCGCCACCATCACGCTCGCCTTAGCCGCCATCGTGGTGGCCCTGCTCATCGCGATCCCGCTGGGGTCGTGGGCGGCTCTCCGCGAAGGTCGCATGGCCGACAACGTCATTCGCGTCATCAGCCAGTTCGGCATCTCGGTCCCGGACTTCTGGATGGGCATCCTGCTGATCGGTCTCTTCTCGACCGCGCTCGGCTGGCTGCCGTCGGCGGGGTACCAGCCGTTCGCCGACGGCCCGCTCGGCTGGTTCGAGCATCTCGTCCTGCCCGCGGTGACGGTCGGGGTCGTGACCGGCGCGATCATGACGCGGTACGTGCGGTCGTCCGTGCTCGAAGTGGTGAACACGCCGTTCGTCACGACGGCCGAGTCAAAGGGTTTGAGCAAGAAGAAGATCATGCTCGACCACGTGGGGCGCAACGCACTGGTTCCCGTTCTCACCATCTCCGGCATCCAGTTCGCCGGACTGCTCGGTGGCGTCATCGTCGTGGAGGTCGTGTTCGCCTGGCCGGGTCTGGGACTGCTGGTCTACGACTCGGTCGCGGCCCGCGACTACCCGGTGCTGCAGGGCGCCATCCTGCTGATCGCGGTGATCTTCCTGCTCGTGAACCTCGTCGTGGACATCCTCTACGCCGTCATCGACCCGAGGATCCGGTTGTCATGACCCCCACCGCACCCGAAACCCCCGCGGCCACGGACTCGGCCTGGCGACTGCTGCTCCGCAACCGGGCGTCGGTCGCGGGACTGGTCATCATCGCGGTCGTCGTCCTCGCCGCGATCCTCGGACCGCTCATCGCGCCCTACGGCGCCAACGCGATCGACGTGCCGAACGCACTGCAGGCACCGAGCTGGTCGCATCTGTTCGGCACCGACGACCTCGGCCGCGACGTCTTCTCCCGGGTCGTGCTCGCGGCGTCGGTGAGCCTGCGGGTCGCGGTGATCGCCGTGGCGATCTCGCTGACCGTCGGCGTGATCCTGGGCATGGTCGCGGGATTCGCCGGTGGGGTGCTCGACACCGCCCTCATGCGCATCGTCGACGTGGTGTTCTCGTTCCCCGTGCTCCTCTTGGCACTGGCGATCGTCGCGGTCCTGGGACCCGGTGTCACGTCGGCGATGATCGCCATCGGCGTCGTCTACATCCCGATCTTCGCCCGCGTCGCCCGCGCCGACACCCTGCGGGTGCGGCAGACCCAGTACGTGCAGTCGGCCCGGACGATGGGCGTGCGCACCTCCCGCATCCTGTTCAGCCATGTGCTGCCGAACATCTCGGGACCGGTCATCGTGCAGACCTCGATCTCCCTCGCGTTCGCCATCCTGTCGGAGGCGGCACTGTCCTTCCTGGGGCTCGGTGTGCAGCCGCCCGACCCGTCGTGGGGCCGGATGCTCTTCGATGCCCAGGGCTTCATCACCACCGCCTGGTGGATGGGCGTCTTCCCGGGCCTCGCGATCCTGTTCACCGTGTTCGCGTTCAACCTGATCGGCGACGGGGTGCGCGACGTGCTCGATCCGCGACAGCGCACACTGCTGCGCAACCGCGGACACGACCGCGGGTCCGCGACCGTTGCGACGGCGAAGCCGAAGCCGGCACGCGCCGTCGCCGAGGACACGGTGCTCGATGTGGAGGACCTCATCGTCGGGGTCGGGCCACGAGAGATCGTGCACGGCATCAGTTTCACGGTCGCACGCGGCGAGACCCTCGGCATCGTCGGCGAGAGCGGATCGGGGAAATCGCTGAGCGTGCTGTCGGCGACCGGCCTGTTCGACGCCCCCAGCGCCTACGTCCGAGGATCTGCTCGACTCGGCGAGACCGAGATCGTCGGTGCCACACCGTCGACGCTGCGTGCCCTCCACGGGACGAAGGTCGGGTTCGTCTTCCAGGACCCGTCGTCGAGCCTCAATCCGTTGCTCACCATCGAACAGCAACTCACCGAGGGACCCCGCCGACACCTCGGCCTCAACCGCGCCCAGGCACACGACCGCGCGCTCCAACTGCTGCGCGACGTGAACCTGCCCGATCCCGAAAGCCGTTTGCGCGCATACCCGCACCAGCTGTCGGGCGGCCAGCGCCAGCGCGTGATGATCGCCATCGCCCTCGCCTGCGACCCCGAGCTGCTCATCGCCGACGAGGCGACCACCGCCCTCGACGTGACCACACAGGCACAGATCATCGACCTCGTCGCCGACCTACAGCGCAAACGCGGGATGGCGGTGATCTGGATCAGTCACGATCTCGGGGTGATCGGCCGGATCGCGGACCGCGTGATGGTCATGCGTTCGGGTCGCATCGTCGAAAGCCGGGAGGTGGCAGCACTCTTCGACGACCCGCAGGACGAGTACAGCCAGAAGCTCCTCGACTCGCGGCCGCTGTTGAGCAAGGTCGAGGACCGGGACGCCGGCGTGGGACCGGCGAAGGACGTCGCCGAGAAGCCGGTGCTGCAGGTACGCGGGCTCGGCGTCGAGTACGTGGTGCGCGGACCGACGGGTCGGCACGTGGTGCATGCGATCGACGGGGTGGATCTCGAGGTGGCACGCGGCCGGACCCTCGGCATCGTCGGCGAGTCGGGGTCGGGGAAGTCCACGGTCGCAGGCGTTGTGACCGGACTGATCACCTCCGGCCAGGGAACGACGGTGACGGGCAGGGTCACCGTCTCTGTCGACGGGCGCGAGGTCGAGGCGGTGGGCGTCCGCGGTGCCGACGAGGCGCTGCTCCGACGCCGGGTCGCGATGGTGTTCCAGGACCCGACTGCGTCACTCGATCCGCGGATGACGGTCGCCGCGTCGATCGCCGAGCCGCTCCGCGCACACGGACTGACGTCCGGACGCGACGAGATGCGGAGTCGTGCGCAGCGATTGCTCGACGACGTCAGCCTCGACGCGTCCTTCCTCGGCCGCTATCCGCACGAGCTGTCCGGCGGACAGCGGCAGCGCGTCTGCATCGCGCGTGCGTTGGCCTCCGAACCGGAGATCCTCATCCTCGACGAGTCGACGGCATCTCTCGACGTGTCGGTGCAGGCCGGCGTCCTCGACCTGCTGCGCGGTCTGCAGCGCGAGAAGGAGCTGACCTTCCTGTTCATCGCGCACGACCTCGCCGTCGTCGAGCAGATCAGCGACACCGTCGCGGTGATGCAGAACGGCAGGGTCATCGAGACCGGTCCGGCGTCGCGGATTCTGCACGATCCCGAAACCGATTACACCCGCAGTCTCCTCGCAGCCATTCCCCCGGAGGTTCCGCAGCGGGCGTGAGCTACCCGCGCAGCGCCGCCTCAACGGCACGGAACCCTCCCCGAACGAGCGGCGAAGCGATCAGCGGATCTTGAAGATGACCGCCCGCTGGACCGCGAAGTTGATGATGGTCGCGGTGCCCTGCGCGATGACGAAGGCGATCGCCGAGTAGAGGGCGGTCTTCTCCCACAACGACGACAGCCAGCTGTACAGACCCACGTTGACCGCGAACGTGACCAGATAGAGAAGCACGACCGCGATGAAGCGGGCGGCGCTCGGCTCCGCGCGGAAGGTCCAGCGGCGGTTGATCAGGTACGCGACGGTGGTACCGAGGATGAAGCCGAGTGCCTTGGCGACCCAGTCCGGGGTTCCGACGATGTACTGCATGAACAGCGTCAGCCCGAAGTCGAGGACCGCCGACCCGGCACCGGTGACGATGAAGCGGATCAGCTGGGTCTTCAGGTCGACATCGGTCGACGCCTCTTCGTCGTCGAAGGGCAACTCGATCGGCATCGGCGCATGCCGCGTCGCGAAGTCCTCGTGATGATGCGGAGGCGGCACTTCACCTGCGGGATCGTGGTTACCGGAGTCAGGTCGAGACACGCTGACACCCTAGCTCGTTTCGATACGACCCCTCCGCAAGCTCCGGGGTCTACTCAACGATCAGGGGATACGGCTCGTCCGCAAGCTCCGGGGTCTACTCAACGAACAGGGGATACGACCCCTCCGCAAGCTCCGGGATCTACTCAACGAACAGGAGATACGGCTCGTCGCAAGCTCCTCGCCTACTCAACGAGCGGGACCTAGAACTCCTCGTCGACGTCCGAGTCGCGGGCGGCTCGTTCGCCGCGGTCCAGGGAGGCGAGGTCGGCGAGGTCCGCGTCGTCGAGGACGAAGTCGAAGAGGTCGGCGTTCTCGAGCTGGCGGCCGGCGTGCGAGGACTTCGGCACCACGCTGATGCCCTGCTGCACCGCCCACCGCAGCGCGATCTGCGTCGGCGACTTCCCGTTCTCACGGGCGATCCGCAGGATCACCGGGTCGCCCAGGACGCCTTCCTTGCGGCCGGTCGGATGCCACGCCTGCGCGTGAATCCCCTTCTCCGCCATGAATTCGCGCAGCTCGGTCCGCGGCAGTGCCGGTGAGCACTGGATCTGGTTGAGCACCGGCCAGCGTCCGGTCTCGTCGAAGAGCGTCTGGAGCTGGTGCTGTTTGAAGTTGGAGACTCCGGGCGTACGCACGTAACCCTCGTCGGCCAGGGTGAGCAACGCCTTCCACGAGTCGACCGTGCGTCCGAGACTCGGGCACGGCCAATGGATCAGGTAGACGTCGATGTAACCGACACCAAGCCGCCGCGCACTCTCCTTGGCCGCGTTGATCGCCTCGTCGAACCCCTGGTCACCGCCGCTGAGCTTGGTCTGGATGATGACCTCGTCACGAGCGATGCCCGAACCGTGCACGCCCATGCCGACACTGAGCTCGTTGCTGTATCGGGGAGCGGTGTCGAGGAGTCGGTATCCCGCCTTGAGTGCGGCGCTGACCGCGCCGATGCACGGCCGGCCGAGCATGTTGTAGGTCCCGAGTCCCACGAGAGGAATCG
This sequence comes from Gordonia metallireducens, assembly GCF_021245825.1. Taxonomy (NCBI): domain Bacteria; kingdom Bacillati; phylum Actinomycetota; class Actinomycetes; order Mycobacteriales; family Gordoniaceae; genus Gordonia; species Gordonia metallireducens. Next base: position 136,251 of record NZ_JAJQJP010000030.1, read on the forward strand.
ACTGACCGTTGCTGAGCTCGACCGAGGGGATGTCCACACGTCAAGGATAGGTCGGCGGTGACCCCCGTTCGCTCCGCCGAGACCAAACTGGAAACCGGCAGCGGCACGGAAACCGCTCGGGTACGGCACGAATAGTCGCCGCCCCGAGGTGTACGAGGCGCATAAGTGCCTTTACTGTTCTGAACATGTCTGCCCTCACGTCCAGATCACCGGTGTCGCGCACCACGCGAACACTCGTCTCCGTCATCACCGGCCTCGGCATGGTTCTGCTCGCACTCGGATCGACCGCGCCGGCACACGCGGATGACGCGGTCTCCGTCGGCATCCCGAACTGGTCCGGTCTGGATGTCACCGAGTACTCCGGCCCGATCCCGGCCAAGGCGGGGACCCTCATCGCCAAGGTTCCGCTCGCCGACGAGCTCAACCTCCCCGCGGCCGGTGACGCGTACCGCATCCAGTACTCGTCGCTGAACCAGCACGGCAAGATGGCGACGGGCACCGGTGCGGTGTTCCTGCCCAAGGGCAAGGCCCCGGCCGGTGGCTGGCCGATCATCTCGTGGGCGCACGGCACCGTCGGCATGAACGACGACTGCACGCCGTCGGCGTTCCCGCGCAGTGAGCGCGACCAGAAGTACCTGGGCCACTGGCTCCAGCAGGGTTACGCCGTCGTCGCCGCCGACTACGTCGGTCTGGGCACCCCGGGCCTGATGGCCTACCTGAACGGCGTCACCGCGGCGCACGCGATCGTCGACATCGTCGTCGCGTCGCATCAGATGGATCTGCCGTTCGCCAAGCGCTGGGCGATCATCGGTCAGTCGCAGGGCGCGGCAGCCGCGCTGAACGGTGCTCGTTACGCCACCGAGTTCAGCCGTGGATCGGGTCTGGACTACCGCGGCGTCGTCGCCACCGGCATCCCGGCCAACCTCGAGTACCTGTACCAGAACCTGGGACCGGTCGTCCCGCCGGTGAACCTGCCGGGCGGCCTGAACGCCTACACCGCCTACATCCTGGCCGGGTTCAACGACACCCGTCCGGACATGAACATCACCAAGGTCATGACGCCGAAGGGCATCGCACGCCTGGCCGAGGGTCGCACCACCTGCTACCCGATCCTCAAGAAGTCCCTCGCCGGTGACGACGTGCGGACCTGGTTCCGCGCACCGCTGATGTCGATCCCGGGTCTGAGCCCGGCGCTGCACAAGTACATGGCGACGCCGTACAAGGGTTACGACCGCCCGATCTTCCTGGGCCAGGGCCTGCGTGACGTCGATGTGCCGGCACCGTCGGCGCTGTCGCTCTACGCACAGATGAAGGCCAACAACCAGCCCGTCGAGCTGTTCGTCTACCCCGAGGACGACCACTCCAGTGCGGTTCTGGCCTCGATGAAGGATTCCACCCCGTTCGTGGCCCGCATCCTGCGCTGACCCGAGAATTGCAGGACGCCTCTGCGGTGTCCGTCGATCTGAGACCCTTTATTCGATGGGCACAGGATCGACGGGCACCGCAGTTGCTTCTTATGACGACGTCATCATCGGCGCCGGACACAACGGACTGACCGCTGCCGCCTATCTCGCGCGCGCCGGTCGCCGGGTCCTCGTCCTGGAGAAGGCAGATCACGTCGGCGGGGCGACCGTCTCGGCGATGCCCTTCGCCGGTCTCGCGGCCCAGCTGTCGCGGTTCTCGTATCTGGTCTCGCTGATGCCCCGCGAGATCATCGCCGACCTCGACCTCGACATCTCGATGATCCGACGCCGCTACTCGTCGTACACACCGCTGCCGTCGGACCCGACGCGCGGCATCCTCATCGACACCCAGGACGACGACGCGACCGCGGAATCCTTCCGCCGGGTGATCCGCGCCGATCGCGTCGGGGCCGACGCCGTCGGCTACTCCAACGCCGCCTTCACTGCGTGGCAGTCGTTCTACCGCCGCGTCGGCACCATCGCCCGGCGCGTCTTCCCGACCCTCACCGAGCCCCTGCGCACCGCCGCCGACATGCACGAACTCGCGGTCGGCACCGACACCTCCGACGCCGAGCTGTGGGAGGCGCTCACCACGCTGCCGCTCGGCACGCTGCTCGGCCAGTACTTCGATCACGACCTGCTGCGCGGTATCGCCGCCACCGACGGCCTGATCGGCACGTTCGCCGACCTCGACGACCCGTCGCTGCGGCAGAACATCTGCTTCCTCTACCACGTGATCGGCGGCGGGACCGGCGACTGGGACGTCCCGGTCGGCGGCATGGGGGCGGTCTCGGGCGCGCTGTACCAGGCCGCGACGTCGGCGGGCGCCGAGATCTGCACGGGGGTCACCGTGTCCGGCGTCGACCCCGCCGACGGAACCGTCGAATACTCCGACCGCGCCCACGGCACACGCACCGTCCGCGGTTCGATGCTCTACGCCGCCTGCGCTCCACAGGTCCTCAACACGCTGCTCGACGAGCCGATCGCATGCGAGGCGCACCCCCGGGGTTCGCAGCTGAAGATCAACCTCCTCCTCGACCGTCTCCCCCGGTTGCGCGACGAATCGGTGTCACCGGAGGCGGCGTTCGCAGGCACCTTCCACATCAACGAGACCGCGAGCCAGCTCCACGAGGCCTGGCGGCAGGCCGCGCGCGGTGAGGTCCCGGAACTGCCGCCGTGCGAGATCTACTGCCACACCCTCTCCGACCGGTCCATCCTCGGACCCGAACTCGACGGCAAACACACGCTCACACTGTTCGGGCTGCACATGCCGCCCGACGTCTTCGACGAGCCGGGCGCCGTCGAGCACGCGGTGGGCGCGACCTTCGCCTCGCTGAACATGCTCCTGGCCGAGCCGATCCAGAACGTCATCGCCCACGATCTCGACGGCCGCCCGTGTATCGAGACGAAGACGCCGCAGGACCTCGAAGAGGTGCTCGGGCTGCCCGGCGGCAACATCTTCCACCAGTCGCTGCGATGGCCCTGGGCCGAGACGGCGACAGAGGTCGGCACCTGGGGTGTGGAGACCCGCCACCCACGACTGCTGCTCTGTGGCGCCGGCGCACGACGCGGCGGAGGCGTGAGCGGTATCCCGGGCCGTAACGCGGCGGCCGCGGTGCTGGGACGCGCCGAACTCGGCGTGCTGCGGTAGCCCGACACCACGGCACCGGGAAAGTGCGACGCCTGTCGCAGGTCGTCTCTCATCGTCGGCCCACGGCGGCCGAGTACTCTCTTCACCGATGTCTACTGAAGAGTTGTTGCCGATCACGACCCGCAAGCTGGTGGGTTGGTCTCGCACCACCCCGATCGAGGGTCACGTGCTGTCCACGCCGTATCCCGAGGTCATCGCCGAGGCGGTCGCCCGCGTCGCCGACGACAACGCGGACAAGCCGGACTACCTCAAGCGCGGTGTCATCGCCCGCGGTCTCGGCCGTTCGTACAACGAGTCCGGCCAGAACAGCGGCGGTCTCACGATCGACATGACCCCGCTGACCAGGATCTACGCCATCGACTCCGAGACCGCGACGGTCGACCTCGACGCCGGCGTCTCCCTCGACACCCTCATGCAGGCCGCGCTCCCGCACGGCCTCTGGGTGCCGGTGCTCCCGGGTACGCGTCAGGTCACCGTGGGTGGCGCGATCGCGCACGACATCCACGGCAAGAACCACCACAGCCAGGGCAGCTTCGGCAACCACGTCGTCGAGATGCAGCTCCTCGTGGCCGACGGTCGCATCCTGACGCTCACCCCGGACGGCTCCGGCGACGACCCGAACGGCGAACTGTTCTGGGCGACGGTCGGCGGCATCGGCCTCACCGGCATCGTGCTGCGCGCGAAGATCCAGATGAAGCGCACCGAAAGCGCCTACTTCATCGCCGACACCGCGCGCACCGGGTCGCTGCAGGAGACGCTCGACCTGCACCTGCAGGACGGTTTCGAGGACGGCTACGAGTACGCCTCGGGCTGGTTCGACACCATCAGCGCACCGCCGAAGCTCGGCCGCGGCACCTTCTCGCGCGGTAACCTCGCGCGCGTCGACGAGCTGCCGGAGAAGTACCGCGACAACCCGCTGTCGTTCAACAACAAGCCGCTCGTGCGGTTCCCCGACGTCTTCCCGCGCGGGCTGGCCAACAAGCTCAGCTTCTCGGCGGTCGGCGAGGCGTACTACCGGATCGGCCCGCCCAGCGAGGGCAAGGTCAAGAATCTGGCGCAGTTCTACCACATGCTCGACGTGTTCGGTGACTGGAACAACGCCTACGGTCGCGGCGGCGGATTCTGCCAGTACCAGTTCATCGTGCCCACCGGTAACGAGGCCGAGTTCACCAACCTCATCGAGCACATCCAGGCGTCGGGGCACGTCAGCTTCCTCAACGTGATCAAGCTGTTCGGCGACGGCAACAAGGCGCCGCTCAGCTTCCCGTTCAAGGGCTGGAACGTCTGCCTCGACTTCCCGGTCAAGGCCGGGCTCGCCGAGTTCCTCAACGATCTCGACCGTCGGGTGATGGCCATGGGCGGACGCCTCTACACCGCGAAGGACTCGCGGACATCGGCGGCGAACTTCCACTCGATGTACCCGCGCATCGACGAGTGGATCGCCACGCGGCGTCGGATCGACCCCAACCGGGTGTTCATGTCCGACATGGGCCGTCGACTCGAACTCGCCTGACCCACAACCGGTTCCGACCCTCATACCACCTTTGCGGCCCACCGGCCGCAGACCACCGAAAGCGAGAAGACCCACGATGATGAACGCCGTCGGCGTCCCACAGTCCATCCTGGTCCTGGGCGGGAGCTCGGAGATCGGGCTCGCCATCACCGCCGAGTACCTGAGCAAGGGTCCGGCCCGGGTCATCCTCGCTGCCCTGCCGGGTGACCCGTCCGTCGAGGCCGCGGTCGAGAAGGCCAAGAAGGCCGGCGCCACCGAGGTCAGCGTCATCGACTTCGACGCCCGCGCCACCGACACCCACCGCGACGTGATCGAGAAGGCCTTCGCCGACGGCGACGTCGACGTGGCCATCGTCGCCTTCGGCATCCAGGGCGACGACGAGCAGGCCTGGCAGGACCACGGTCTCGCGGTCGCCGAAGCCCAGATCAACTACACCGCAGCGGTTTCCGTCGGTGTGCTCCTCGGTGAGAAGATGCGCGCCCAGGGCCACGGCCAGATCATCGCGATGAGCTCGGTCGCCGGTGAGCGCGTCCGTCGCAGCAATTTCGTCTACGGCTCCACCAAGGCCGGACTCGACGGTTTCTACCTCGGACTCGGCGAGGCGTTGCGCCCCTTCGGTCCTCGCGTCCTCGTGATCCGTCCGGGTCAGGTCCGCACGCGACTGTCGGCGCACGTCAAGGAAGCGCCGCTGACCGTCGAGAAGGAAGACGTGGGTCGCCTGGCGGTCGCCGCGGCCACCAAGGGCAAGGAGATCGTCTGGGTCCCCGGTCCTTTCCGCTACATCATGATGGTCCTACGCCACATCCCGCGCCCGATCTTCCGCAAGCTGCCCGTCTAGCAGCCCTCGACGCCGACTGCGATTGCGAGCGATGACGACTTCCGTGAGCGCTGACCGCCAGGACCCCACGACCGCGCCTCAGGAAGCAGACTCCGGTCCGACCACGGCCGCACGCCTGGGCCGGACAGCACTGCTCCTGCTGATGGCGGTGGTGGTCGGTGCGGTGGTGTCGATCATCGGTCTCAAGGCGATCGAGACCGTCAACTGGCCGGCCTTCAACTCGTCGAACGTGACCCGGTCGCTGACGACCGCCGGTCAGGTCCTCGCGATCGCGGTGCTCGTCGTCGTCGCACTGCTGTACCGCTACGGGAAAGGGCGGGTACTCGTCCCGTTCCTGTCGGCGGCGGCGATGTCGGCGTTCGTGACGGTCACCATCGGGATGCCCTTGGGCGCAACGCGTCTCTACCTCTTCGGCCTGTCCGTCGATCAGGAGTTCCGCACCGAGTACCTGACACGCATGACGTCGAGTCCGCGCCTGGCGGACATGACCTACCCGGATCTGCCGCCGTACTACCCGGCCGGTTGGTTCTGGTGGGGCGGCCGGTTCGCGAATCTGCTCGGCCAGCCCGGGTGGGAGGCCTACAAGCCGTGGGCCATCGTGTCGATGGCGGTGGCCGCGGCGGTCAGCGTCGTCCTGTTCAACCGGATGTTCGGTGCCGATCGCGGGGGGGCACTGGGACTCGCGGTGACCACGCTGGCGCTGCTGTACGCCTCGCCTGAGCCGTACGCCGCGATCCTCGTGATCATCGGTGTGCCGATGATGATCGTCCTCACGTACGCGCTACGCGGCCGGGCACGTGCCGCCGACGGTCCGGTCGGACCGCTAAAGGGTGCGACCAGTTGGCCTGCGGTGGTCGGAGCCGGTGTCTTCCTCGGCATCTCGGCCGCAACCTACACGCTCTACACCGGTCTGTTCGCGCTGACCGCGGTTCTCCTGGCCTGCTGTTTCCTCGTCCAGGGTTGGCTCGCGGCGTCCAACAAGGCGACACCGACCCGCACCGTCAAGGCACACCGCCGCGAGATCGTGGTCGCCGTCGTCGGGCGACTCGTCTCGGTGGGCGTCATCGCCGGAGTAATCGCGCTGCTGGTCTGGGCACCGTATCTGCTGAAGCGTCTGTCCAGCGCCCCGGCCAGCGGCGGAACCGCCGAACACTACCTTCCGGAGCGCGGGGCGACGTTCCCGCTGCCCATGTTCGGGGTCAACCTGGTCGGTGCGATCACGATGATCGGCCTGCTGTGGATTCTCCTGCGTTTCCGGACCCGCACCGTCGCAGTGGCCATGGGCGCCACCGTGATCACGGTGTACCTCTTCTGCCTGCTGTCGATGCTCATGACCGCTTTGGGCACCACCCTGCTGTCCTTCCGGCTCGAGCCGATCCTGGTGGCCGCGCTCGCCGCGGCCGGCGTCTTCGGCGTCGTCGACATCGGTCACTGGGCCGTGGGCCGGTTCGGCGACGTCCGCGTCGTCGTGGGCGCGGTGGCCGTGCTCGCCGCCATCGCAGCGGCACAGAGCATCCCCGGCCATCTCGGTACGGAGATCACCACGGCGTACACCGACACCGACGGTTACGGAAAGCGCGCGGACGAACGTCCGGCCGGCGCCGAGTCGTATTTCGCCGAGATCGACGAACTCATCGGCGAGCAGACCGGCCGACCGCCGACCGAGAACGTCGTCCTCACCGCCGATTTCGGGTTCCTGTCGATCTACCCGTACTGGGGCTTCCAGGGGCTGACCTCCCACTACGCCAACCCGCTGGCCGAGTTCGACAAGCGCGCCGCGGCCATCGCACGCTGGGCGAAGGCGGAGGACGCCGACCAGTTGGTCCGGCACCTCGACGAGTCACCGTGGAAGGCACCCGATGTCTTCCTGTTCCGGTACAGCTCCGACGGGTACTCCCTCCGCCTCGCCGAGGACGTCTACCCGAACGACCCGAACGTCAAGCGCTACACCGTCACCTTCGATCCCTCGGTCTTCGACGACCCCCGGTTCGAGGTCACCGAGGTGGGCCCGTTCGTCCTCGTCGTCCGGAAGTGATCGATGCGTCCGACGTTCGGCACCGCCCGGCCGATGGAGATCACGCGCCTCGACGGTGACTCGTCGACAACGTATTTCGTCCACACCGACGTCGTGAACTGGGTGCTGTTGGAACAGGGCGGCGAGCTCACCCTCATCGACGGCGGCTACCCCGGACAGGCCGGGCAGGTCGTCGAATCGATCAACCGGATCGGCCGTCGTCCTGAGGACATCCGCGGTGCGCTGCTGACCCATGCGCACGTAGACCACCTCGGCGGACTCGCGAAACTGCAGGCGCGGTACGGATTCCCGGTCTACATGGACCCCGTCGAGGTCGATCACGCCCTGCGGCACCATCTTCAACAGGCCAACGCGCTCGACCTCGCGCCACTCGCCGGCACCCGGCGCCTGTGGTCCTGGCTCGCGAAGACCACACCTCTCGGGGTGTTGAGTCGAGCCGGACTGTCTGCGGCAGAGTCTTTCCCCGAGAAACTGGACCTGCCGGGGTCACCGATGGCCGTGGCCAGCCACGGTCACACCGACGGCCACAGCTCCTACCTGGTCGGCGACGGGCGTGCCCTGGTCTCCGGTGATGCGCTGGTCAGCGATCACGAGGTGTCGGCGATCGCCGGGCCACAATGCATTCCGTCGCCGTTCCAGCACGACGAGGCCACCGCGCGTCGCAGCGTCGAAAGGTTCACCGAACTCGACGCCGAGCTGCTGCTTGCCGGACACGGGCCGCTGTATCGAGGCAGCGTCGCCGACGCGGCTCGTCAAGCGCTGGCGCTCTGAATTACTCTGCGAATCCCACGAACGTGGTGGCTTCCTCGACCGTCTTGCGTTCGGAGACCACTGAATTGGCGGGGAACGTCTCATCCGGCCAGCCCAGCGCGATGCTCTTCATGATGACCTGGTCGTCCGGTATCCCGGCATGTTCCCGGACGACGGGCGACTGCATGATGCCCTGGCTGTTGATCACGGCACCGAGACCTCGGGACCAGGCGGCGTTCACGAGCGCGGTGGAGACCGCTCCGCAGTCGAAGGGGGTGTCGTCGCTGCCGTCCAGGATGCGGTCGTAGGTGACGATGACGCAGACCGGGGCATCGAACTGGCGGAATCCCCGTAGGACCCAGTCCTGCCGCATCTCCATGTCCTCGCGCGCGATGCCCATCGCGGTGAACAGCTGCTTCGCCACGCCGACCTGGCGATCACGATGGACGCCGGTGAACTTCTCCGCGCCGGTTCGGAATTCGCGGGAGTGCGGCACGCCGGCCAGGTTGCGTTCGGTGTTGCCCGCGCGGATGCGATCGAGTGGCTCACCGGTGATCACGTAGAAGTTCCACGGCTGGGTGTTCATCGAGGACGGCGCGCGCATTGCGAGCGCGAGGATCTCCTCGATGAGTTCCCGGGGCACGGGCTCCGGTGTGAAGCCGCGGATGCTGCGCCGCCCCAGAATCACGTCGTCGAACTGCATCGTTCCCTCTCGTCGGGCGATCCGGGCCTACGGATCTGCCCTCACCCTACTGTTACCCCCGCCACGTTCTCGCCATCCGGCGGTGCCGCCGCCACGAACAAAGGGTAGCTTTACCTGAGTTGAGTTTCCGGGGCCGGAGGAGGGGCCGAGTCCCGCACGGAGAGGCGTCGTCCGCAACCGTGGTCACCCCCGCCACCTGGGGAGTTCGAGAACATGATCGGCGACAATCACCTGGATACCAGCCCGTCTGCCACCGCCGGATCATCCGACCCCGCGGCGACGACAGCTGCCGCCCGGTGGCGAGCGATCGCGCGGAGCCGTGGCGACGCGGTCGCGATCCGCACTCCGGAGCAGTCGATCACCTTCGCGCAGGCGGCCGCGCGGGTGGACGACCTCGCCCACGCGATCGTCGGCACCACCCCGGCGAACACTCCGGTGGCCGTCGAGATCGAATCCGACATCGACTCGGTGATCTCGATGCTGGCCGTCTGGTGCGCCGGACGTTCGCTGGTCCTGGTCGATCCGTTCCTGCCCGAGGAACGCCGCGCGAACATCCTGGACCTGTCCGGGGCCCACCTCCTCACACCTGCGGTCGCCGTCGATCACGAGTCGCGCGAAACGCATGTCGTCGAACCCGCCCCCGATGATCCGGCAGTTCTCCTGTTCACCTCCGGCTCCACCGGCACCCCCAAGGGCGTGGTGCTCGCGCAGCGGACTCCCGTCAACCACGCGCGTGACGGCCGCCGATTCATGTCACTCGGTCCCGACGATCGCGCGGCGGTGCTGCTGCCGTTGAGCTTCGGCGGCGGCCTGGACGCCCTCGCGATGAGCCTCCTCAACGGCGCGACGATGCTGTTGTGGGATGTCCGGCGCCGCACCACCACCGGGCTACGGGACTGGTTGTCCGCCGAAGGCGCGACCACCGCACACTGCACGCCGTCACTGCTTCGGTCATGGCTGGGCGAGCTCGACGCCGAGGATGCCGTCGACTCCCTTCGCCTGCTGTCGACCTGCGGTGAGCCCGCACATCACACGGACATCGAACTCGCGCGGAACACGATCCTCCCCCGGGGCGTGTTCTGTTGCTGGGCAGGCGCATCCGAGGTCGGCAACCTTGCTTTCAATCTCTTCCCGCCGGAACGCGAGGTCGAAGACGGCGCGATCCCGGTCGGCATCCCGGCGTCGGACAAGTGCGTCCGCATCGTCGACGAGGACGGACGGGATCTACCACCGGGGTCAACCGGTGAGATCATCGTCGAGTCCGCGAACATCGCCTCCGGGTACCACGCGAATCCGGAGCTGACCGCGGCCCGCTTCACCTCGCTGCCCGACGGCCGCAGACGTTATCGCACCGGCGATCTCGGGCGTCTCGACGAGAACGGTGCACTCGCACTGCTCGGTCGCGGCGACGACGCGATCAAGGTCCGCGGCTACCTCGTCGAACCCCTCGAGGTCGAGTCCGCGCTGCGCTCGCTGCCTTGGACCACCGACGCCGTCGTCACCGCCGACCGGGAGGAAGGACGGCTCACCGCGCACGTGGCCGTCGACCCTCAGAAGTGGTCGCCGTCGCCCGCCGAGATCCGCCACGAACTCGGAAAGACACTGACCCCGTGGATGATCCCGCGTGACATCGTCGTGGTGTCGGAGATCCCGCGCAACGAGCGGGGCAAGGTCGACCGCGGCGCCCTGCCGCCTCCCCCTCCACGCCCGACGCCCGAGCGACCGCGCGGACTCACCGAGATGGCGCTGCACCGCTTCTGGAGCGAGATCCTCGGTCTCGAACCCCAGTCCTTCGGTCGCCACGACGATTTCGTGGAACTCGGCGGCGACTCACTCGCCGCCGCGAAGATGCTCTCCGAGGTCCAGCACCACCTCCAGTTGGAGGTGAACACCGCCATGCTCGCCGAGGCGCCGACAATCGCGCAGTTCGCGCAGCGGATCGAGACGGCCGCGAAGGAGCGGTCCAAGAACGCCACCGGTGCCACGCTGATCCCGTTGCGGAAGGGGGCCGGCGACCCGATCTTCCTGATCGCCGGGGCCGGCAGCCTCGCGACGAGCCTGACACCGGTGGTCCGCGCGCTCTCCGGTGACCGCCCGGTCTACGCCATCCAATCGAGGGGCGTCGAAAAACGCGGCCGTGCAGATCATTCCGTGCGTGCCGCGGCGCGTCGTGCCATCGCCGACATCCGCTCGGTGCAACCCCGCGGCCCGTATCAGATCGGCGGCTACTCGCTGGGCGGGTTCATCGCCGTCGAGGCCGCTGCACGCCTCACCAGGGCCGGCGAGACCTGCCATCCGGTCGCGGTGCTCGACTCGCTCATCGACCCGGTTCTGGCGCAACGCCTCACCGGGAACGCGCCGAACGTCGCAGAGCGCATTCGGGACTCGTTGCTCTCATTGACCAAGGCTGACGAGACCCTGCCCGATCGAACCGGGACCGAGGAGAAGAAGCCCACCGGCTCACCGGTCCAGCGCGTTGTGCAGGAGATCGCCCTGAACGCCCTCATGCTCACCGCGGGACTCGTCCCGTTGTCGACGCCGGTGCAGTGGGTCGTCTTCTTCCGCCTGGGCACCAGAATGATCCGCCGTCACCGGCCCAGTCCCTTCTCGGGTCCGATCACGGTGGTCAAGGCGCGCACGAACACCGACGATCCCGCGCTGTGGGGCCACTTCACCTCGGGCAGGGTCGAGTTCCTCGACATCAACGGCGACCACATCTCGATGATCCGGGCACCCCACGCCGCGGAGACGGCCCGGGCGCTCGACGAGATCATCGGCGACGGGACGCCCTGAACGCAGATGTCGCGAAACGTGTCGCCAACCGCCACGTTTCGCGACATCTACGCGCTCGCCGGTCAACCACCTTCGGCAGCCTTCTTGATGCCGGCCAGTCGCCGATCCCAGCCACGCGCGATGGTGTCCAGGTGCCGGGCCACGCGTGAGAGCTCCGAACCGACCGCTTCGTACCGGATTTCGCGTCCGGCCCGGGATGCCGTGACCAGGCCCGCCTCGGTCAGGATCTTGAGATGTTTGGCGATCGCCTGACGGCTGATCGGCAACTCGGTGGCGAGGGTCGACGCCGACGCGGGGTCGGCCCCCAATCTGACGAGGATCTGCCAGCGACTCTCGTCGGCGAGGGCACCGAAGACCTCGACCGGAACAATCTCAGGCATCGGAACTTCCGGCCAGATGGGTGCGTGCGAGTTCGAGCTCGATCTTCCAGCCTTCGACGTTGCCGTCGAACTTGGCGCGTCGTTCCGCATCCGAACCGGACAGCGAGGCGAATCCCGACTCGACGACCTTGAGGTTCACCCCGGAACCGGAATCGGTGATCCAGAACTCGACCAGCGTCGACTCCGAGTCGGGATCGGTTGCGTCGGCGAGCCATCGGAAGGCGGCGTAGCGGGGTTCGTCGAGTTCCACCGTGCGAAAGACGAAGGCGCCGTGGACGGGATCGTGAACCGTCGACAGATCCCCGTCGCGGTCGATCCGGTGCTCGGTGATCGCGTTGTCGTTGATGTACCAGCCAGGCTCGCTGACGAGTTGCCACACGCGTTCGGCGGGCGCCTCGATGGTGATCTCCCGCTCGATCCGGTCGAGATCCTCATCTGTTGCCGCACTGGTTGTTTCGGGGTCGGTCGCACTCATGACGCCTCCTGGGTCATTCCGGATGATGCAACCCCATGGTTGCATCATCCGGAGCGACTTGCAACCCCTGGGTTGCAGTAGATCCTCAGGCCACGATCTCCGCGAGCCGCCGGATCGCGAACTCGTAGCCGCGGATGCCGTAGCCCGCGATGACACCGGCAGCGAGGGGCGAGACATAGGAGTGGTGGCGGAACGCCTCACGCTTGTGCACGTTGCTGATGTGCACCTCGAAGATCGGCACGCCGGGCACCACCAGGGCGTCGGCGAGGGCGACGGACGTGTGGGTCCACCCGCCCGGGTTGATGACGATTCCGCTGATCTTCCCGACCGACTCGTGAATCCAGTCGATCATCTGGCCCTCGTGATTGGTCTGCGCCGCACGCAGGCCGAAGCCGAGTTCCGACGCGGTCCGTTCGGCGAGGTCGACGACGTCGTCGAGCGTCTCGGAGCCGTAGATCGCCGGCTCACGGGTACCCAGGGTGTTCAGGTTGGGCCCGTTGAGCAGCAGGATCGGCAGCGGCTCGGGACCGGCCGGATCGGATGTGGAGTCGGACATGGGTTCACTTTAGTCGCCGACCCCGGCGCACCTGCGGCATCGATCAGGGTGTCGCCTCGCCGACCGGGGCGAGACACCGCAACGGCTACCATCTCTCTTTGTGCCAGCGCAGACCGTTCGACGAGCGAGGATCGTCGCCATAGTCACCGGCCTGCTCGGGTTCCTGCTCGCGCTCGCCACCCCGCTGATGCCGGTCGAGCAGAAGACCGCGGAGATCAACTGGCCCCAGAACGGGCAGATCGGTTCCGTCGCCTCCCCGCTCATCGGCTACACGCCCGTCGACCTCGACGTCACGATCCCGTGCACGGCCGTCGACGACCTCCCACCCGGCGGTTCGGTCCTGCTGTCCACCACGCCGAAACAGGCGGAGAAATCCGCCGAACGCGGCCTCTTCATCCGTAAGACGGGTGCCGCCGATGCCCCCGCCGACCGCCAGGGCGTCGAGGTGGTCATCCGCAACGTCCCGCTGATCTCCGCCAACCTCCAGGACATGCGCGCGCAGGACTGCCGCGAGATCGTCGTCCGCGCCGACTCCGACGCGGTGACCGCCGAATTCGTCGGCATGACCGACGATGCCGGGGAACCACTCGAGGGGACCACGGAGGACAAAGAGGCCTTCAAGAACTCGCCCGACCAACGGCCGCAGGTCACCGGCCTCTTCACCGACCTGTCCGGGCCCGCGTCGGAGATCGCCGGTCTCGACGCACATGTCACCGTCGACTCCCGCTACAACACCGCGCCGACCATCTCCAAGTGGCTCGTCATCATCGTCGGAGTCGCCGCGACGCTCCTGTCACTGGCGGCGTTGGCAACCCTCGACGCATCCGACGGCCGCAAGCACCGCCGCATCTTCCCCGCCCGCTGGTGGCGCCTCAACGCACGCGACTACGTGGTGATCGGTGCGCTGATCCTCTGGCACATCATCGGACCCAACACCTCCGACGACGGCTACCTGCTGACGATGTCGCGGGTCGCGCAGGACACCGACTACACCGCCAACTACTTCCGCTGGTACGGCGCACCGGAGGCACCGTTCGGTTGGTACTACCAGGTCTTCGGACTGCTCAGCCACGTCTCGGTGGCCAGTCCGTGGATGCGACTCCCCGCGCTCGCCTGCGGAATCCTGGTGTGGCTCATCGTGAGTCACGAGGTTATCCCGCGGCTCGGCCGCGCCGCGGTCACCCGCCCGATGGTGGCCTGGACCGCCGCCTTCGCCTTCCTCGCCTGCTGGTTCCCGTTCAACAACGGCCTGCGTCCCGAGCCGATCATCTGCCTCGGCGCCCTCCTCACCTGGTGTTCGGTGGAACGCGCCATCGCCACCGGTCGTCTGTTGCCCGCAGCCGTGGCCTGCCTGGTGGGCGCGTTCAGCATCGCCGCCGGCCCCACCGGTGTGCTCGCCGTCGCCGCACTGATCGCCGGCGCCCGGCCGATGATCATGGCGCTGATCAAGCGAGCCCGTGTCATCACCGGCGCCTCGACGTCGCGCCGCGCACTGAGGTGGTCCTTCGTCGCGCTGATCGCCCCGATCCTGGCCGCCGGCAGTTTCGTGTCCTTCGTGGTGTTCTCGAACCTGACCCTGCGCTCGTTCTCCGAGGCATCGAGCATGAAGACGGCGCTCGGACCCTCGATGAACTGGTACAACGAGCTCGGGCGCTACTCGGCGCTGTTCGCCTTCTCCGCCGACGGCTCCATCGCACGACGCTTCGCCGTCCTCGCGATGATCCTCGGCCTGGTGGTGGCCGCGGCGGTCCTGATCCGCAAGAACCGCATCCCCGGTACCGCCATCGGACCCACCCGGCGCATCGTCGCGATCACCTTCGCCTCGCTGGTGTTCCTCATGTTCACGCCGACCAAGTGGACGCACCACTTCGGCGTCTTCGCCGGCATCGCCGCCGCGCTGGCCGCCATCGCCGCGGTCGCCGCCAGCCAGCAGGCGATGCACTCACGACGCAACCGCACCCTGTTCTGTGCGCTCGTCCTGTTCATCGGAGGGTTGGCGTTCACCGCGCCGAACTCCTATTACTACTACTCCGCGTGGGGCATGCCCTGGGCCTACGAGCAGGTCAAGGTGGGCGGGGTGATGCTCGGCAGCGTGTTCCTGTACGCCGCGTTGGCACTGCTCCTCCTCGCGCTGTGGTTCCACTTCCGGGAACCGTTCACCGGCACCGACCCGCACTCCCCCGACGGGGATCCCACCAAGCGGGCCGACACCTCCGACCGGCGTTGGTACCGGCGTGTGACCGCGTCGATGGCCGCCGCACCGCTCGCCTATCTCGCGATGGCCATCGTCGTCTTCGAGATCATCACCGCGGTGTTCGCCGGTATCCACCAGTCGTCGTCGTACTCGGTGCCGCGCTCCAATCTGGCCGCGCTCGCCGGCAAGCCGTGCGGCATGGCCGACAAGGTGTGGGTCGAGGGAGACCCCAACCGCGACATGCTGCGGCCCGTCGACGGGTCGCTGGGCAACCCGCTGGGCGGACCGGCCCCGGAACCCGGCACCTCGCCGAAGACGGTCGGCTTCTCCCCCGACGGTGTACCGCTGGACCTGGCGTCGACGGCCAGTGAGGGCTCGTTGGGTGTGTTGTCCGGCAACGTGTGGGCCGACCCGAAGATCGTGAACTCCAACCCCGGCGGCACCGGCGGCGGTGAACTGGCCGAACCCGGCGTCAACGGCAGCAGCGCCGCGCTGCCGTTCTTCCTCGACCCGAAGACCACCCCGGTCATGGGCAGCTACTCCAAGCTCGACCAGGTCCCGGCCCGGCTCACCTCCGGCTGGTACGCCCTCCCGGAGGACTGGCGCGACCGTCCACTGTTGACCATGTCGGTGGCCGGCGAATACGACAACCCGAACGTGATGCTCGAGTACACCGCCGACCCGATCGGGCCGGACACCAAGGACGCCGACCTCACCGCCGCCGGCGAAACCGAACTCATCGACCCCGGCCCACGCCCGGCCTGGCGGAACCTGCGCTACAACACCAGCGAGCTGCCGGCGGACACCACCGCGGTCCGCATCGTCGCCACCGACGACAACCTCAACGAGGACCGCTTCATCGTCCTCACCCCGCCGCGGGTACCGCAGATGACGACGCTGCAGGACGTCGTCGGCAGCACCGACCCGGTGCACGTGGACTGGACGTCGGGTCTGGCCTTCCCGTGCCAGCGGCCGTTCACCCACGACGCGGGTGTCGCCGAGATCCCCCAGTGGCGGATCAAGCCGGGGTCGGATCTGGCGGCCGCGGTCTCCGCATGGCAGAACTACTACGGCGGCGGCCCACTCGGCTGGATCGACGTGTCGCAGCAGCCCACCGCCCTGCCGACGTACCTGATGGCCGACATCGGACGCGACTGGGGCGCGCTGGAACGCTACGAACCGTACGGCGGCGTGGACACCCTCGCCGACATCGACACCGGCACGGAGACCCGCAGCGGACTGTGGAGCCCGGCGCCGCTGCGGCACTGAGGAGCGCAGCCCACCTCGATCCCTGAGGTGCGAGCGGAGCGAGCCACGAAGGGTGGGCGCTAGGTGGCCGGGTGTCGGTCGCATACGATCAAGCACCGTGCCTGTGACAGCTCCGACGTCCCGTGTTTCCGCACATACCGCTCGTCTGATCGCGATCGTCGCGGGTGTTCTCGGCGTCGTGCTGTGCGCTCTGACGCCGTTGCTGCCGGTGAAGGCCACCGACGCCGACATCACCTGGCCCGCAGGTCAGGAGCTCGCCGCCGAGACGTCGTCGGTGATGGCGCCACTCATCGCGCAGACCCCGCAGACGCTCGACGCCCGCATCCCGTGTTCCACGCTGGCGAGTGCTCGCAACGGCGTCGTCCTGTCGACGATGCCGGTGAGCGCGCCGAAGTCGAAGGGTTCGTCGCTGTGGGTGACGAAGTCCGATCAGGCCGTCACGGTCACCTTCCGCAACAGCGTCGCGGCCACCGCGCCCCGCGCCGATCTAGACCGTTGCCGCGAGCTGCACATCTTCTCCGCCCCGAGCGGACCCGGCGCCCAGTTCGTCGGCCTCGGCGACTCGACGGTCTTGCCGCCCGAGAAGCGCCCGCAGGTCGCCGGCATCTTCAGCGAGCTGAGTCCCGAGCAGGCCCGCGCCGCGGCCGCCGCCGGTATGTCGGTCTCGATCGTCGTCGACAACCGGTACGAGTCCTCGCCGACGGTCCTGAAGATCATCGTGATGGTCCTCGCCGTGATCTCGGTGATCGTGGCACTGGTCGCCCTGGCCCTCCTCGACCGTATCCAGGGCTATCACCGCCGGATCGGGGCCCGGACCCGCGTCTGGTGGCACTCCCTGAAGCCGCGCGCCGCCGACCTGGTCGTGACGGCGATCCTGCTGGTCTGGCTGTTTCTCGGGGCCGGTTCGCCCGACGACGGCTACATCCTCAACATGGGCCGCACCGCCGACGGGTTCGGCTATCTGGCGAACTACTACCGCTTCTACGGCATCCCCGAGGCGCCGTTCGACTGGTATTACAGCTTCCTCTCGACGTGGTCGTCGATCTCGCCGTCGATCCTGTGGATGCACATCCCGGCCCTCGTCGCCGGCCTCGTGTCGTGGTTCGTGCTCAGCCGGGTGCTGCTGCCGCGTCTGGGCCCGGCGGTGCGTCGCAGTTCGTGGGCCAACTGGGCCGCCGCCCTGACGTTCACGGCGTTCTGGCTGCCGTTCTGCAGTGGCCTGCGCAGCGAGGGCATCATCGTCCTCGGCTCCCTGTTGACCTGGTGGGCAGCCGAATACGCCATCTCCACCCGACGCCTCCTGCCGGCGGCGCTCGCCGCCGCACTCGCCGGGTTCACCCTCGCGCTGGCTCCGCACGGCGTCGTCGGCGTCGCGATCCTGCTCGTCGCCGCCCGTTCGCTGCTGCACATCCTGCTCCGACGACGCAACGAGCTCGGCGGTTCGAGATGGACCTCGACCGCGGCGCTCGTCGCCCCGATCGCCGCCGCCGGGATGGTCGTGCTGGTCATCGTCTTCCGGGATCAGACGCTCGCGACGGTCCTCGAGGCCATCAAGCTCCGCTACACCGTCGGCCCGGTGATCTCCTGGCACCAGGAGTTCCTGCGCTACTACTTCATCTCGGTCGTCACCGACGACGGTTCGCTGACCCGCCGCGTGCCCCTGCTCCTTCTTCTCGCCGGTCTGTTCGTCGTCGTCGCGGTGATGCTGCGGCGCACCCGGATTCGCGGCGTGGACCCCGGTCCGGTGTGGCGTCTCGTCGGCGCCGTAGGTGTGACCCTGCTGTTGTTCGTGTTCACCCCGACCAAGTGGACGATCCAGTTCGGCGTCCTCGCCGGTCTCGCGGCGGCGATCTCCGCGGCCGCCACCCTCGCCGTCGCCCAGTCGGCTGCACGGTCCGCCCGCAACCTCACCGTCTTCGTGTCGGGTCTGTTGTTCGCGATGGCCGCGGCGATGGCCGGTTACAACTCGTGGCCGTTCGCCTATGAGTACGGCATCTCCTGGTTCGACCGCTCGCCCGTCATCGCCGGTTACGGGGCGTCGACGCTGTTCCTGGTCCTCGCCGTCCTGGCCGCCGCCCTGGCGGTGTGGCAGCACCTGCGACTCGACTACGTCACCAATCGCGGTCTCGCACACAGCGACACCGGTCCCGGTGAGACCCGCGCGGACCGTCGTCGCCTGTTCCTCGCGTCCTCGCCGATCGCGGTGATCGCCGGGCTCCTCGTCGTCGTCGAGATGCTGCTTTTCGTCAAGGCCGCCGTCACCCGGTATCCGGCGCCGACGGTCCTCACCGAGAACCTGAACACCCTGCGCGGCAACCCCTGTGGACTTGCCGACGAGGTGCTCGTCGAGGTCGACCCGAACGCGGGCATGCTCACCCCCGCCGGCGGTGCATCGGCGACCGAGGCACTGCGCGGCGAGAACCCGGTCGGCTTCTCCCCCAACGGCATCCCTGGGGACCTGCAGCCCGAACCGGGAAGCCAGCGACCGGGCCAGATGAACGTCTCGGCGAGCATGGCGCGCCCGTTCGCCATCACCGGCGGACTCGGCTCCGGGACCACCGGGGGCCGCGGTCCCGAAACCGTCAACGGGTCGAACGCCAAGCTCCCCTTCGGACTCGACCCCGCCACGACGCCCGTGCTCGGCAGCTACGGGTACAACGGCGAGGCCCGCCTGACGACGGGCTGGTACGACCTGCCCGCCGACCGTGCCGCATCCCCGCTGCTCGTGTTCAGCACCGCCGGCGCCGTCTCGACCATCGACACCTTCGGGGTGCGCAACTTCGGGCAGAAGATGGTTGTGCAGTTCGGCCGGCCCGGACCGGACGGTGAGTTCGAACAGATCGGCCCGGACATCCTGCCCATCGACCCCGGACCGGTGATCCTCAACCGTCCGTGGCGCAACATGCGGGTGCCGATGGCGGACGCCCCGCCGGCGGCGACCGTGATGCGACTGTCGTTGCAGGACAACAACCTCGGCGACAAGCAGTTCATCGGGATCACACCGCCGCGCGCGCCGCAGCTGCAGACCCTGCAAGAGGTCGTCGGGACGACGGCGCCGACCCTGATCGACTTCGGGGTGGCCTCGCACTTCCCGTGCCAGCAACCGATGGGTGTCTCGAACGGCGTCGCCCAGGTACCGCAGTGGCGGATCCTGGGTGACTACCCGCTGACCAACTCGCAGTCCAAGACCTGGCAGGCCGGCGTCGACGGCGGTCTGCTGGGCATCTCGGAGGCGACGACCTCGGCCCGTGCCGTGTCGACCTATCTCAAGGACGACTGGGTCCGCGAATGGGGCGCCCTGGAGAAGCTGACACCGCTGGTACCCGACGCACCGAACGCACAGATCGACACCGCACAGACGACGCAATGGGGCTGGTCACGCGCCGGCTCGATCAGGGTGGAGCCCGAATCCGATGAGTGAACCCAACTCCACGAGCCCGACCCCGAAGGTCGATGAGCGCCCCGGGCGCGATCGCCGCACCGCGAAGATCGTCGCGGTCGTCACGGGTCTGCTGGGCTTCCTGCTCGCGATCGTCACGCCGATCCTGCCGGTCAACCAGACCACCGCCGAACTCGAATGGCCGCAGGGCGATTCGGTCTCGGATGTGGCCGCACCGCTGGTGGCCTTCGTCCCGATCGACATGGACATGTCGGTGCCGTGTTCGCTGGCCGCCCGCCTGCCCGCGCAGGGCGGTGTCCTCCTCTCGACGACACCGGAGGGCGGCCAGGACGACTCTGCCCGCGGCCTCTTCGTCCGCGCCACTGCCGACACGCTGACGATGATCGACCGCAACGTGGTGCTGCTCAACACCGATCGTGCGGCCGCGCAGGCGAATCCGAACTGCCGGATCGTGATGCACGCCGACGGCGAGGGCGTCGACGGCCGTTTCGAGGGGCTGCCCGCGCCCGACGCCGCCGACGGTGGTCTGAACGAGTTCGCCATCCCCGATCACGAGATGCGGCCGCAGATCGTCGGCATCTACAGCGACCTGCCCGCGGACGTGTCCCGCGACGGGCTGTCGCTGCGCGCCACCATCGACACCCGCTACGTCACCTCGCCGACGCCGGTGAAGCTCGCGGCGATCGTGATCGGCATCGTGATGACGATCCTCTCGCTCATCGCTCTCGGTGTCCTCGACAGCCGGGACGGGCGCGCCCACAAGCGTTTCCTGCCGACCGGCTGGTGGACCATCCGCCCGCCCGACGTCGCGGTGTTCGCGATCCTGGCCTTCTGGTGGTTCGCCGGGGCCAACACCTCCGACGACGGCTACAACTTCACCGTCGGCCGCATCACCAGCGAGGCCGGCTACGCGGACAACTACTTCCGCTATTTCGGCGTCCCGCAGGACCCGTTCGGCTGGCATTTCCAGGTCATCTCGGCGATGTCGCACATCAGCGTGGCCGCGCCGTTCATGCGCCTGCCCGCCTTCCTCCTCGGACTTCTCGGCTGGTGGCTCATCAGCCGCGAGGTGATCCCCCGTCTGGGGCGCGCCGTCCGCAACAGCACGCCCGCGGTGTGGTCGGCGGCGTTCGTCTTCCTCGCGATCTGGTTGCCGTTCAACAACGGTCTGCGCCCGGAGCCGGCAGAAGCCGTGGGCGCGCTGCTCACGTGGTGCTGCGTGGAACGGGCGATCGCGACGCGGCGCCTGCTGCCGTACGCGATCGCGGTGGTGACCGCGGCGTTCACCCTCGCCCTCGCCCCCGGCGGCCTGATGGCGGTCGCCGCGCTGCTCGCGGGCATCCGGCCGATCGTGAAGACCGTCGTGTCCCGGCGGCGCCGCGACGGGCTGCTGCCGATGCTCGCGCCGATCCTGGCTGCGGGCACCGCGGTGCTCTATCAGATCTTCTTCGATCAGCCCCTGGCCCCGCTGATCGCGGGCAACAAGGTCGCTTCCGATGTGGGGCCGACCCTGGAGTGGTGGCAGGAACCGATCCGCTACTACTACCTGATCCTGCCTACCGCCGACGGCACCCTCGCGCGTCGTTTCGGCGTGCTGGCGATGATCCTCTGCCTGTTCGTCGTGCTGTTGCGCCTGCTGCGTCGCGAGCATCCGAACGGCGTTGCGCGGGCTCCGATCTGGCGACTGATCGCGGTCACGCTCGGCACCATGTTCTTCATCGCGTTCACCCCGACCAAGTGGACCCACCACTTCGGCGTCTACGCGGGCATCGCCGCCGGTATCGCCGCCGCGGCGGGCGCGATGATGGCACCCGCGGTGCTGCGGTCGCGTCGCAACCGCACCTTCTTCGCGGCCGCCGTGCTCGCGATCACCGGGATCTCCTTCGCCGGGACCAATGGCTGGTGGTTCGTCGGCAGCTACGGCGTGCCGTGGTGGGACCGCCCGCCGGCGATCGGCGGGATCAACGTCGCGTGGTTCATCCTCCTCGCGGCGGTGGTCACGGCCCTGGCCGGTCTGTGGTTCCACTTCCGCGACGACTTCGTCGACGAGCAGACGCGGACCCGCGGTGGTGACCGGTGGTACTCGAAGCTCAAGTTCCCACCGTTGCCGGTGATCTCGGGCCTGATGGTGCTGTTCATGGTCGCCTCGTTCCTGAAGGGCGCCTACGAGCAACGGGATTCGTGGTCTTGGATGAAGTCCAATGCCCGTGCCCTGACCGGTAATTCGTGCGGTCTGGCCAACGATGTCCTCGTCGAGGCCGATCCGACGGCGGGTCTGCTCCCGCCGGCGGCGGTGAACGGGCGGCCGGCACCCGGTGTTGTTCAGGCACTCTCGGGTTCGGAGTCGACCGGTTTCACGCCCAACGGGGTTCCCGACAAGCTGTCGGTGGATGCGACCGAGAGCAACGACTCGGCCACGACGAGCGCCCAGAACACCGCGCAGACCGGCGCCGGTGCGGACGAGTCCGCCGACTCGTCGTCGGCCCAGGGTGGCACCGAGGGCGGCCAGGGCGCACGCGGCATCAACGGGTCGACGGTCCGACTGCCGTTCGGCCTGAACCCTGCCGCCACACCGGTACTGGGCAGCTACGGCTCGCCGTCGGGCACCGCCTCACTCACCACGGACTGGTACCAGCTGCCGGAACGCTCCGACGACGCCCCGCTGCTCACCATGGCGGTCGCCGGATCGGTCGAGGCCGTCGACGGTATCGGTGTCGTCCACGCCGGCCAGAAGGTGGTCGCACAGTTCGGTCGCGTCGGCGCCGACGGCCGCGTGGTGCCGACGGGCCAGATGTTCCCCATCGACATCGGTGAGGTCCCCACCTGGCGCAACCTGCGGTTCCCGCTGGCCGATTCGCCGGCACAGTCGACCGTGGTGCGCATCCTGGTCGAGGACACCGCCGCGGCGTCGTCGGAGTGGGTGGCCATCACCCCGCCGCGCGTCAGCACGCTGGCGACACTGGACGAGGTCGTCGGCCGGACCGACCCAGTGTTCATCGACTGGCTACCCGGTCTGGTCTTCCCCTGCCAGCAGCCGATGAAGGTGCGGCATGGTGTGCTCGAGGTGCCGAAGTGGCGGATCATGCCCGATGCGGAGGCCACCCGGAAGAACAGCCAGACCTGGATGTCGGGGACTGCGGGCGGACCATTGGGCATCACCGAGGCGATGCTGCGTCCCACGTTGCTCCCGACGTACCTCCGCAACAACTGGGGACGTGACTGGGGTGGCCTGCAGCGGTTCACCGAGATCATCCCGGCGCCGCCCGCCGAGATCGAGCTCGGCGAGGCTCGACGGTCGGGACTGTACGACCCCGCGCCGATGCGATCGAGCGGTTACTGACCGGCTCTGACCTGTGCTGATGGGAGTGTCGCGGTGGTACCCGTGACACTCCCGTCGAAACCCGTCGACCCTGGTTCGTTACGCCACCGTGATGTCCGATCTCGGTTGCGTCACTCATCGGTTGCAACCCTCGCCCTCGCCGCGGCGGGAGGCCTAGCGTCGTGTCATGAGTAAATTCACGGCACCAGGACTCAGCACGGAATCGGCCGATGAGGTGGCCGGGATCCTGCAGGAGCGTCTCAGCGCGCTGAACGACCTGCACCTCACCCTCAAGCACATCCACTGGAATGTGGTCGGCGCAAACTTCATCGGCGTCCACGAGATGATCGATCCGCAGGTGGAACTCGTCCGCGGTTACGCCGACACCCTCGCCGAGCGCATCGCGACCCTCGGCTCGTCGCCGAACGGTACAGCCAAGGCGATCGAGGCCGACCGCTCGTGGAGTGACTACTCCATCGGTCGCGACACCGCCCAGGCCCACCTCGGTGCCCTCGACCTCGTCTACGACGGCTTCATCACCTCCCACCGCAACGCGATCGAGAAGATCGGTGAACTCGATCCGATCACCGAGGACGTCCTGATCGGCCAGACCGCCGAGCTCGAGAAGTTCCAGTGGTTCGTCCGCGCCCATCTCGAGAGCTACACGGGAGAACTCAAGCACTCCGGCGCCAGCGGCGAGAAGGAAGCTGCCGACGCCGCACGCTGACCCGCCAGACCTGGTGTGGGGCCATCCCCCCGGGCCCCATACCGAAACCGCGGTCGCGACCGCCCCCACCACCAACTCGCGGCCGCGGTTTCGCCCTTTCACCCGGACACATTGCGAGAGTTGCCCTCTCGATGTGGTGCGGGTGCGCTCGCACGTCCGGGCGACGACGCACTGTTACTCTGAGCACAGGCTTAGGCCGTGAACAGGATGTGAAGACAATTGCGTCCGCCGGATCGATCGGGGCGCCCTCGCTCTGACGGGGAGGTACGTGTGGCCGAAACACGATCATTCACGCTGTTCAACGATCTGGAGCTCCACATGCAGTTCGCGCCGGTGTGCCGGCTGTCGGACGGAGCGTTGGCGGCCGTCGAACTGCAGCTCCGGGGTCCGGCCGGGACCCGCCTCGCCACCGCCGCCGCCCTCAAACGGGCCGCGCGGCTCGTCGAAGAGCACCCGGTGCTGGACGAGCGCAAGCGGAAGATGGCCACCGGCCCGCGCGCACAGTCGCTGGCCAAGATCCTTCCGCTCCTGGTCAACCTCGACCTGGAACTGATCGACAATCTCGACGCCGAGACCACTCAGACGCTCGAACGCCACGTCATGGTGATCCTGCCCGACTCCGTCGAACGCAGTCCCCAACGCACGCTCGCCAGGGTTGCGCGGGCCCGCGCCGCGGGCAAGATCATCTGCGTCGACGGCCTGGTCCGCAGCGAACACGCCGCCACTCTGCTGTCCCTCGTCGAACCGGACATCATCGTCACCGGCGCCGAACTCCTCGCCAAGCAGGCGACCGCCGATGCCGCACAGCTCGCCCACGCTCTCGCCGCACACACCGAGCGCAGCCATGCCGTGGTCATCGCCGAGGGCGTCGACGACGAGTCGGCGCGTGTCACCGCGCAGACCATGGGAGCGGCCTTCGGTATCGGCGATCTGTACCCGCCGGTGTCCGACCCCTCGACCCTCGCGACGCGGACCATCGTCCCGCTGCCCGACATGCCGGTGTGGACCACCCCGGACTCGGAGAAGTCGACCCCATATCGAATCGCGTCGACCTCCATCGAGCCGCGCATGGGCAACAAGCGTCTGCTCATCGAGATGAGCAAGGCCCTGGAGCATCAGGCCGCGATCGGGGGCGCCGCCATCGTGCTGGGCACGTTCCAGTTCGCCGAACACTTCACCCCCCGCACCGCCAAGCGGTGGCGGGAGATGTCGACCAAGACCGGCCTGGCCGGCGTCTACGGCGTCGGGCTTCCCGATGTTCGGGACGGCAACGTGCACCGCGCACCGCTGTCCCCCGAAGACGACCTGATCAACGAGTGGAACGTCGCGGTGCTCGGCCCGCACTTCGCCGCTCTGCTCTCCGCGCGCGACCAGCACGACGCCGGCCCCGACCTGGAGCGCACCTTCGAGTTCGTCCAGACCTACGACCGGATGACCGTCACGCAGGCCGTGCACTCGATCCTGGCCCGGTTCGCCTGACCCTTCGAGACGGCCCTCCGCAAGCTCCGGGCCTCCTCAGGGAGCAGGAGTCCGACGGCCCTCCGCAAGCTCCGGGCCTCCTCAGGGAGCAGGAGTCCGACAGCCCTCCGCAAGCTCCGGGCCTCTCCAGGGAGCAGCAGGATTTGGGTTTGTCACAGCATCGCTGACTACGATGCGCCTGTGCCGAAGTCGCCTGGAGTGTCCGAATCAGACGAGCCGACCGTCGGCGCCGATTCCCCCGTAGACCGGTCCTCCGACCGTTCCTCGCGCACCGTGGCGATCGTGGCCGCGGTCGCCGGACTGGTCGCTCTCGCCGCCGGTGTGCTGACCCCGTTCCTGCCGGTCAGCACGTCGACGGCGACGATCACCTGGCCGCAGGGCCAGGAGCTGGGCGCGGAGTCGGCGTCGGTCACCGCACCGTTGGTCGCGCAGACCGCACGCGATGTGCAGATCACCATCCCGTGCCGGGTGCTGGCGGCCACGCCGGGCGATGCATCCACGACGGTTCTGTCCACGATGCCCTCGGGCGCCACGAAGGCACGTGAGAACGGTCTCTTCGTGGTCGCCGACGGCTCGAACGTGTCGGTGTCGGTCCGCAACAAGACCCTGGCCTCGGTTCCGCGTTCGGCTCTGTCTGGATGCGACGAACTGCGTATCTTCTCCGACACCACCACGACCGGCGCCCAGTTCGTCGGTCTGCCGCCGGGTGCCGCGAGCGCCGGCGGCGGCGACGTGGGTCTGGCCGAACCGTCGTCGAACCCGCAGATCGCAGGTGTGTTCACCGGTCTGGCCACCGAGCAGGTCCGCGATTCGGGCATCGACGTGAAGATCGAGATCGACGACCGCTTCGACTCGTCGCCGTCGGTCATCAAGTGGCTGGTCATGATCGTCGGCGTCATCGCGGCGATCGTCGCGCTGATCGCAGTGGGCCGCCTGGACCGCATCCACGGCTACCACCGCCGGGTGGGCGGCAAGCTCCGTTGGGGAAGGGTGCTGCGTCCCACGCCCACCGACATCGGCGTCACCCTGACGCTCGTGGTGTGGCACTTCCTGGGTGCCGGGTCGCCCGATGACGGCTACATCCTCAACATGGGCCGCAACGCTGCGGACGCGGGCTACCTGGCCGACTACTACCGCTTCTACGGCATCCCCGAGGCGCCGTTCGACTGGTACTACAACTTCCTCGCCTACTGGTCGACGATCTCGACCACCGGCCTGTGGATGCGTCTGCCGTCGCTGATCGCCGGGCTGGCGGCCTGGTTCATCCTCAGCCGGGTCCTGCTGCCCCGACTGGGCGGCGCCGTCCGCCGGTCCCAGTGGGCCATGCTGACCGGTGCAGCGGTGTTCCTGGCCTTCTGGCTGCCCATGTGTTCGGGCCTGCGCAGTGAGGGCATCATCGTGCTCGGCACGCTCCTCACCTGGTGGGCGGTCGAGGTCACGGTCTCGACGCGCCGGATGCTCCCCGCGGCCCTCGCCGCGCTCACCGCGCTGCTCACGCTGGCGCTGGCCCCGCACGGTCTCGTGGCTCTGGCACTGCTGATCGCGAGCGCCCGGCCGTTGCTGCGCATCCTCGTCCGCCGCCGCCGCGAGAACGGTCTGCTGCCGCTCCTCGCGCCCGTCCTCGGTGCCGGTGCGCTCGTCGTCATCGTCGTCTTCCGCGACCAGACCCTCGCCACGGTCTTCGAGGCGATCCGCATCCGCTACTCCGTCGGTCCCACTCTGGCCTGGTACCAGGAGCTGCTGCGCTACTACTTCCTGGTCGTGAACCACACCGACGGTGCACTCGCACGTCGTATCCCGGTGCTGCTGTTCGCCGTGTCCATGTTCCTGGTGCTCGCGATCATGTTGCGCCGCAAGCGGATCGACGGGGTCGATCCCGGCGCGGTGTGGCGCGTCCTGGGCGCATCCCTGCTGACGATCCTGCTGCTGTCGTTCACCCCGACCAAGTGGACGATCCAGTTCGGCATCTTCGCCGGCCTCGGCGCCGCGCTGGCCGCCGTCGCCTGTGTCGCGATCGGCCAGGCCGCGCGCCGGACGCTGCGCAACCTGTCGATCCTGATCGCCGGACTGCTCGTGGCGTGCGCCGCCGCCGCGGCCGGCAAGAACGCGTGGCCGTGGCCGTACAACTTCGGCATCGCCTGGTTCGACAAGGCACCGGTCGTCGCCGGTATGCAGGTCTCGACGGTGCTGCTCGCACTGGCCGTCGTCGCGCTCGTGTTCGCCGTCTGGCAGCACCTGCGCATGGACTACGTCGACGAGACCGGTCTGGCCCACGAGCGCGGTGCCGCCCCGGCCGGGTGGCGCATCGGTGTCGCCTCGGCACCGATCGCGGTCATCGCCGTCCTCATCGTCGTCTGTGAGCTCGCGGTCTTCGCCAAGGCCGCCGTCAGCCGGGCCGACACGTTCACCGTGCTCTCGGCCAACCTCGACTCCCTGCGCGGCAACACGTGCGCGATGGCCGACGCGGTCCTCGTCGAGCCGGACCCCAACAAGGGCACGCTCGCCCCGGCGGACGGCGGATCGGCGTCGAAGACCCTGGAAGGTGACTCGCACGGCTTCAGCCCGAACGGCGTGAAGCCCGACCTGACACCGCAGGCCGGCGCCCAGAAGCCCGGTGCGATGAACACCTCCGCGGACCTGTCCAAGACCTTCATCGTCTACGGCTCGAACCCCGGCACCGCCGGCGGCGAGGGCCCGCGCGGGGTCAACGGCAGCACCGCGGCGCTCCCGTACGGCCTCGACCCGGCCACCACGCCGGTCATGGGCAGTCACGAGACCAGCGACGGACAGGCGCGGCTGACCACCGGCTGGTACCGCCTCCCGGATCGGAAAGCCTCGCCGCTGATCGTCGTCACCGCCGCCGGCGCCGTGTTCACCTACGACCGCGACGGTGTCCCGATCTTCGGACAGCAACTGCAGGTGGAGTTCGGCCGCGAGGTCGACGGCCAATTCGTCGAGGTCGGCGCACCTGCCGTCCCGATCGACGCCGAGCGCACCAACCGCCCGTGGCGCAACCTCCGCATCCCGATGGACCGTGTGCCCGCCGAGGCGACCGTGATGCGCCTCGTCGCCAAGGACAACAACCTCGACGCCGACCAGTGGCTCGCGATCACGCCGCCGCGCGCCCCGGTCCTGGAGACCCTGCAGCAGGTGGTCGGTTCGACCGATCCGGTTCTCATCGACTTCGCCGCCGGCGCATGGTTCCCGTGCCAGCGGCCGATGACCGCCCACGACGGCGTGTTCGACGTCCCGGACTGGCGCATCCTGCCCGAGTCCTGGATTGCCAACTCGCAGTCCAAGACCTGGATGGCCACCGAGGACGGCGGCCTGTTGACGACGGTCGAGGCGCTGACCCGGCCGTCGACGGTGGCGACATATCTCGACAACGACTGGTATCGCGAGTGGGGCAACCTGCAGCGACTCAACCCGCTGGTGCCGCAGGCGCGGCCCGCGGACGTGATGACCGGGTCGGCGACCACATGGGGATGGTCACGACCCGGCCCGATCAGGGTGGTGCCCGAAGATGACTGACCGCGTTGACGCTCCCATCGACCCGGAGCACGACGACCCACCGCCGACCCGTCCGGAGCAGAGTTTCTCCGAACGCCACGCGGGCAAGGCACGCATCGTCGCCATGGCGGCGGGCGCGCTCGGCATCCTGCTCGCTCTGTTGAGCCCGTTCCTGCCGGTCGACTACACGAAGTCGGAACTCGTCTGGCCGCAACAGGGTTCGGTCGCCAACGTCGCCGCACCGAACGTGTCGTTCGTGCCGGTGTCGATGGAGGTCTCGGTTCCCTGTGCGCTGGGTGCCTCGCTCCCGCGCAGCGGCGGCGTCCTGCTGTCGACGGTGCCCGAGGGCGGCGCGGAAGCCGGTAAGGTCGGCCTGTTCATCCGGGCCACCGCAGACAATTTGCAGGTCGTCCAGCGGAATGTGGTGCTGCTCAACACTCCTCGTGCGGCCGCACAGAACTCCCCCGACTGCCGGATCGCCGTCGACGCCGACACCGACGGCAGCCGCGGCTCGATCCAGGGGGTTCCCGAGACCGACGGCGCGATCCACGAGTTCGATCTCGAGGACCCGAACGCGCGTCCGCAGATCATCGGCGTCTACTCGGGACTGCCGTCGAACGTGTCCACCGAGGGACTGTCCTTCCGGTCGACCATCGACACCCGATTCGTATCCACCCCCACGACTCTCAAGTTCTGGCTGCTGGTCCTGGGCGTGGCGTCGACCATCCTGTCGCTGGCCGCCCTGGCGGTTCTCGACGCCCGTGACGCCCGCGGTCACCACAAGATCTTCCCGGCCGGCTGGTGGCGGGTGCGCCCGGTCGACGGGTTCGTCGCGCTGATCCTGGGGATCTGGCTGTTCGTCGGTGGCAACACCGCCGACGACGGATACCAGGTGACGGTGGGCCGGATCGCCCGCGAGGCCGGGTATCTCGACAACTATTACCGCTACTTCGGTGTGCCGCAGGATCCGTTCGGCTGGCACTACCAGTACCTGTCGGTGTGGATGGACATCAGCACTGCCACCCCGTGGCTTCGCCTGCTGCCGTTCATGTTCGCGATGGCGTCCTGGTGGTTGATCTCCCGTGCCGCGATCCCGCGTCTGGGTCGCGCGGTCCGCGAGTCGACACCCGCGATCTGGGCCGCCGCCCTGGTCTTCCTCGCCGTGTGGATGCCGTACAACAACGGGCTGCGCGTCGAACCGCTGATCGCACTCGGCACCCTGTTCACGTGGGTCTGCGTCGAACGCGCCATCGCCACCGGCCGGTTCTTCCCGCTGGCCGTCGCCATCATCTCGGCGGCGTTCACACTGACGATCCACCCGACCGGTGTCATCGCGGCGATCGCCCTGGTTGCCGGTATCCGCCCGCTGCTCAAGCGTTTCATGGTGCGCCGCAAGCGCGACGGCGCCCTTCCGCTGCTGCTGCCGATCCTGGCCGCCGGCCTGGCGGTGATGTTCGAGATCTTCGCCGACCAGCCCCTCGCCCCGATCCTGGAAGCGGTGTCGGTCAACGGTCAGGTCGGTCCCACCAACAAGTGGTGGGAAGAGCCGATGCGCTACTACATGCTGATGAACCCGACCGCGGACGGCGGCATCGCCCGACGCTTTGGTGTCCTGATCGTGTTCACGTGCTTCATCCTCGTGGTGATCATGCTGCTCAACCGGCGTCGTCTGCCCGGGATCGCGACCGCGCCCACCTGGCGTCTGCTCGCCATGGTCGCGGGTTCGGTTGTGCTGATGGCCTTCCTGCCGACCAAGTGGACCCATCAGATGGGCGTGTACGCGGGGATCGGCGGTGCGCTCGCCGCGGTGGCGACCGCGTGTGCCGACCGCACCATCATGCGGCGCCGACGGAACCGCACGCTCTTCGCGGCCGCCTGTGCCTACGTGCTCGCGCTGGCGTTCTCCGGACGCAACCAGTGGTGGTATGTCGGCAGCTACGGAATCCCGTGGCGCGACGCCGTTCCCGATGTCAAGGGCATCCCGCTGTGGACCGGCATCCTCGCCGTCGCCGTCGCCCTGACCCTGCTCGGTCTCTGGCAGCACTTCCGCGACGATTACGTCGACGAGGCAGTCCGTGCCGGGTCGTCGAAGACGCTGTTCTCCCGCCTGCGGAGCCCGTCGATCATCATCGTCTCGGCGATCATGTTGGTGTTCACCCTGGTCTCGTTCGCGAAAGCCGACTGGACACAGCGCAATTCGTGGTCGTGGCTCAGCTCGAACGTGAACGCCCTCAAGGGCGAACCGTGTGCGCTCGCCGACGCCGTGCTCGTGGAGAACGATCCGACCGCAGGACTCCTCGCCCCGGCACGTGTTGCCGGACAGAACAATCCGTCGCCGGGCGCAGCTCTCGCGGGCGCCGGTCTGGTGGGCTTCGATCCCAACGGCGTCGCGTCGGATCTGTCCGAGGACACCGAGGAGTCCGACGACTCCGCGGGCACGTCGACCGCCGAGGTCGATCGCACGCAGACCGATCCGACCGAGGATGGCAGCAGCTCCGACGACACCACGTCGTCGACGACCGACACCAGCGGCGGACGCACCGCACAGGCCGGCGTCAACGGCTCGACGGTGAAGCTGCCCTTCGGACTGTCGCCGTCGAAGACCCCGGTGCTGGGCACCTACAACTCCCCGACCGGGACGGGAAGCCTCACCTCCGACTGGTACCAGCTGCCCGAGGGCCGTTCCGACGCCCAGCCGCTGATCACGATGTCGGTCGCCGGCTACGTCGAGTACATCGACGACCTCGCCGTGGTCCGGCCGGGCCAGAAGGTGCGGCTGCAGTTCGGCCGCGTCGCACCGGACGGCACGGTCGCCCCCGCCGGTCAGATGATCCCGCTCGACATCGGCGGCGCACCCGAGTGGCGCAACCTGCGTTTCCCGCTGGATCAGGCACCTCCGGGCGCCTCCGTGGTCCGCGTACTCGCCGAGGACGCCTCGCCGCTGCGCGATCAGTGGCTCGCGGTGACCCCGCCGCGGGTGTCGTCGATGGAGTCGCTCAACACCCTCGTGGGCAGCGAGGAGCCGGTCCTCATCGACTGGGAGGCCGGACTGGCGTTCCCGTGTCAGCGGCCCGCTCAGGTCAAGAACGGTGTCCTCGAGACCCCCGTCTGGCGGATCTCCCCCGACCGCGAGGGTGAGCGGGTGAACTCGCAGCGCTGGATGTCCGGCGACGCCGGTGGTCCGCTCGGCATCATCGAGAACGAACTGCGCGGTCGCGTCTACCCGTCGTATCTGCGCAACGACTGGGCCAAGGACTGGGGCTCACTCCAGGGCCTCACCCCCATCCTGCCGCAGAAGGACGCCGAACTGACCCTCTCGACCGAGACCCACAACGGCCTCTGGACCCCGGGCCCGATGCGGGCGATCGGCAACTAGTACCGACGCGACCGGCCCGATGGACGGACCCGGCACCTCGGGGTGGCGGGTTCATCCATCGGCGATCGGGATTCAGGAGTGGATCAGCGGAAACCGGCCGACCATCCGCCGTCGATGACGATGTTCTGCCCAGTCACCCAGGACGATTCGTCCGACGCGAGATAGGTGGCGAGCGCCGCCGTGTCCGCGCCCGTTCCAGCGCGCTGGATCAGGTGCAGTCCCAGCATGTAGTCGCGTCCCTGTGCGTCCACCGCGGTGTCGGTGGCGGGCGATGCGACGAAGCCCGGCGAGATGGCGTTGACACGGAGTCCGTGCTCGGCGCCTTCGGCCGCCAGCGACTTCGTCAGCGCGATGATCGCCCCCTTGGCCGCGGAGTGGGCAGCCTGACCCAGCGGAGCCACACCGCGGATACCCGAAATCGACCCGACGTTGATGATCGATCCAGCGCCGGATGCCACGAGATGCTTCCACGCGGGGCTCGTCACGGTGAACACCAGGTTCAGTTCGACGTCGATGACGTGTTTCCACATCTCGTAGGTGATGTCCGGGAACGGCGCGAAGCCGAAGCCCGCCGCGTTGTTGTACAACACGTCGATTCCGCCGAGCCGCTCCGCGCTCTCTTCGACCCACGCGGTCGCCGCTGCGGGGTCGGTGAGGTCGACGGTGGAACCCGACACATCGAGCCCCTCGGCGGCCAGCGCGCCGGCGGTCGCCTCCGCACGGCCTTCCTGGACGTCGCAGCCGGCGACGCGCGCGCCTTCGCGGACGAACATCGCTTGAGCGGCCTCACCCTGCCCACCACCGGTTCCGGTGATGAGCACCCGCTTGCCGGCGAGGCGGCCGCCTGGTTGCTTCACCGATGCTGCCGTCACGTCGGGCTCCAGAGTTGTACTCACGATCGTCTCCTTCAGTTGTGCCGGGACAGGTTCCCGCAGAGGCACTTCGGCCGGGTCCGGCCAGATCGCGACGCGCGGCGCCGCGGGGATGCCCATCGTGTCTTGGGTCACATCCCGTCTCGACACTAAGCTGCGTCGACTCGGATATGCAACGTATCTCTGTGTTGCAGAGAGGGTTTCGTGTTACCTCAACGGAAACACCCACCGGCAGAACGACGAACGCACCCCCGGGAGAGTCCCGGGGGTGCGTCTGGTCGGCGGTCGGCCTGCGCCGAGTCCAGCTCAGTGCGTCGTGTAACCGCCGTCGGCGTGAATGGCCTGACCCGTGACGAATGACGCTGCCGAGGAGCACAGCCACAGGGTCACCGCGCCCATCTCCTCGGTGGTTCCCAGACGACCGATCGGATGCATCTGGTTCATCAGTGGAATGAACCCGGCGTCATGGGCAGCCATCTCTTCGACCATCGGAGTACGGATCACTCCGGGACACAACGCATTCACGCGGATACCCTGCGCGGAGTACTCCATGGCCGCAGCCTTCGTCAGGCCGACAACACCGTGCTTGGACGCCACGTACGCGGCCTGGTTCGGGAGGGCGACGGTGCCCAGCGCCGATGCGGTGTTCACGATGGCGCCACCGCCGGACTCGAGCATCGCTGGGATCTGAGCGCGCATGCCGGCGAAGACGCCACTCAGGTTCACGCTGATGACCTTGTCCCAGTCCTCCCGCGGCAGATCGGCGATCGCCTTACCGGCGATCTCGATCCCCGCGTTGTTGTGCGCCGCGTCGAGCCGCCCGAACTTCGACAACGCGGTCTCCACCATCCGTTCGGCATCCTGCTGGTCGGAGACGTCGGCGCGGACGAAACAGGCAGCGCCCTCGCCGCCGGCGAGCTCCACTGTCCTGTTTCCCTGTTCCTCGTCGAGGTCGACGACCACGACCTTGGCCCCGGCGGCCGCGAACGCCAGGGCGGACGCCCTTCCGATTCCGGATGCCGCACCGGTGACGAGTGCCACCTTTCCTTCGAACTCACTACTCGTCGTCATACTCCGATACCCTCTCTCGTGGTTGATTCGATGGCTCGGGGATGACTACGCGCGCCGGGCGCTGAGCCCGATCTGGGTTCGGTAGTCGTCGGCCGATGCCGGAACGCGGCCGAGTTCGGCAGCGATCGTCTTTGCCCGCGTGAACAATTCGAG
Organism: Gordonia metallireducens; assembly: GCF_021245825.1. Lineage (NCBI taxonomy): Bacteria > Bacillati > Actinomycetota > Actinomycetes > Mycobacteriales > Gordoniaceae > Gordonia > Gordonia metallireducens. Next base: position 170,778 of record NZ_JAJQJP010000030.1, read on the forward strand.
ATTGCTCGTGGTCGTCTCGTCGCTGTTGGGGTGTTTCCACCCGCTGTCCTCCAGTCCGACGCGGATGTTCAGTCCCATCATCGTCGCCAGCGTCGTGATGTAGAGATTCGCGCGCCCGGCATTGCACACCGTGATCGCCGCATTCGGGTCGATCTGCCGGATCTGGTCGACCATCAGCAAGAGGTGGGTGGCCATGGAACGGGTGTCGGTGACCCACGCACCCGAGATCAGAGTTCGTCCGACGTCGACCGGGAGCCCGTACAGCACGATCCAGTTGGTCTGCCCGGTGACGATGCCCGTGTCGAAAAGCCGGCGCTTCGCGAACTCGATCTCACCGGAGCTGTGCACGACGATCTCCGGACTCACGCCGTTCGCGGTCAGAGTCTTGACGGCCGGGATCACGAACTCTTCAGGATGTCCGGCCGCACACGGCGCTACCTCGGCGAGACCTGAGACCGCCGGGCTCATGCACTCCTCGAAGGTCTTTCCGTTCAGCACGTTGAGATTCGACACGAAGTCATCACCGAATCGCTTACGCAACGGATCGAGCACCAGGCCGTAGGCCTCGGTCGGGGGGAGGTCCTTGTCCAGGCGACGACCCTTGGAATCGGTCACCCAGGTGAAGTCGATGTGGACGCCTGCCGCGCCGGCTTCGATGACCTCCGACGCGGAATCGATGTACTCCTCGATGTCGACGGGGTAGGCAGACGAATCGCCCACACCCGCCCGGCCTGCGACCGCGACGTTGATCGCGATCTTCGCCGGGACATCCCACTTCGGTTGCAGCTCAGGGTCGGAGACGAACGCATAGTTCTCCATTTCGTGGGCAGCGGCTTCCCACAGTGATACGGGCTGGGTCATTCGAAAGCTCCCTCGTGGATGTACGGGTGACGTGATTTCGCGGCTTCGAGTGCGATGGCACCGGCAGTGGAGGATCGAGTTTGTGCGGAGGCGAAAGCTCGATCAGGAGGGGCAAGACGGCCCCACGTGGTTGAACCTACATTGTTTGAACCATTAAGGCCAGGGCGTTTTGCAAACCTCGAGGCTGAATCCCTAGTACGCCAGCGGTTCTCTACTGTGCAGAGCCAATCCTCGCGACTCGCTCCCAAACCCGATGCACTGTCGGCACCCCGGCCCACACCACGAACGGAACCAGCAGGGCAGTACTGACCAGGGTGCTCAGAGCCACGGGTAGGTTCGGCAACCGTGGCATGACGAGCGAGTTCAGCAGGACGGCCGCAGGGAACAGAGCCAGCCACACCGCAACCGCGGTCTGCCAGCGACGCGGGGCGACCGCGACCTGCCCCGGCCGACCACCGAACATACCTCGGTCGAAATCGGCCACCGTCATCCCGATGACAGGCCCCTCCGTCAGCATGTGACTGCTCGCGAGGTGTTCGACACGCCGCTGACTGCGTTCCCAGGAAGCGAGGCTCGCCGAGGTGTCGAAACTCAGTCCGATCACGAGTTCAGAGGTGGCGCCCTGACCGCGAACACTGAGGTCCGAACCGATGAAACCGGGATGATCGCGCGCGGTCGCGCACAGATCCCGCCCCCACTTCATCAGCGCGTCAACGGAATCGGGTTTGGCGCGGCGCCGGACGGCGACCGTCACCGGAAATTTTGCCAGTTCGGTCATGGGGTCCTTTCGGGAGCTCAGCCCAGCTGCTCACCGATCTCGGCAGCAGCTTCGACGAGCATCGAGGCAAGCAATCGGTAATGCGACTGGCGAAGTCGATGTTGCGGAGCGGAGGCATTCAAGGCCAACCGCAAGCCGGGAGCGCGAGTGACGATGGGCACGGCGACCGACGCGACGTCGTCCTCGCTCTCCTCCCGGTTGGTCGCGAATCCCTGTTCCCGGATGGTCGCCAACTCCGCCTCGAGTTCCGAACGGCTGCTGATGGAATGCGGTGTGATCGTCTCGAGCTCTTCCACCGGGTAGAGCTGATGGAGTTCGTCGGTCGACATCCGGGCCAGCAACGCCTTACCCGTCGAGGTGCAGTGCGCCGGCATCGTGCGTCCCAGGCGGGACGCCACCCGCACCGCAGTCGGGCTCTCCACCGCGGCGACAAACCTGACACTCGCGCCGTCGAGGATGCCGACATGGACCGTCTCGCGCAACCGCTCGCTGAGATCGCGCAGAACCGGGTTGGCCACGCCCTGGATGTCGAGTCGGCCGAAGATCGCGAAGGCCACCCAGGTCAGAGCCGGTCCGGCCCGGTACACCTTCGACACCGGGTCCTGGCGCATGAAGCCCCGGTACTGCAGCATCGCGAGCAGCCGATGGGCCGTGGAGGTCGCGACCCCCAGGTAGCGGGCTGCATCCGTCATCCGGATCGCGGGCTTCTCACCAAGCAGGAGAACCAATTTCAGCGCGTTGTCGACGGACTCGATCGGATACTGCGGCGCCGGGATCGCCGGGTCCTGAAAGCGGCGGCCCGGCGGGTTTATCTGCATGACAGTGATCATACCTGACCTGCAGACAAACCAACCAGAGAATCGCCGGCGAAATCACCTTGTCATCGCTGTCCCGCAATGGTTTTCAATCCTCTTGCGTGGGTCTCGCATTCACCGCCGACGCGGCGACTCGATGACGTGGGCATCGCCGTAGATGTGCTCGACCGACTCGAGGTGTTCGAGCATGCACTCCCGGAAGGCGCGGGCATTGTTGTCCGCCAACGCCTTCAGGATCTCCCGGTGTTCGTCGAGAATGTGCTGCCAATCCTGGTTGTGGGTCTGCTGGAACTCCGGCACCCGATCACCGAGGCGGACGAGGGCGCCCAGTACCAGTTCGAGAACCGGGTTCCCGACCTCGGAGATCAAGATCTCATGGAACTCGAGCGACAGCGTCAGCAATTCTCCGTCCGGGGCACCTTCGCGACACGCGCTCTCGAACGCATCGACGTTCGCCTGCAGGCGATCTCGATGAGCTCGATCACTGAACCGCATGATGTCGTTGAGAACCGTCGGTTCGAGGATCCGCTTGGCGTGCAGGTAGTCCTCGAACGGCACGCCCCGGTGACGGAAGTAGTTCTCCAGTGCGCGGAGAACCGGCGTGGTGTCGGGCTGGGTGACGAATGTCCCGCCGCCGGCACCGACCAGCACGGTCACCAGCCCCTCGTGTTCCAGGTTGAGAGTCGCCTGCCGCACGACCGCCCGACTGACGCCGAACTGGGCTGCGAGTTCCGATTCGATGGGTAGTCGGTCGCCGGCGACGAACTGCTCGGTGAGGATCGCCTCACGCAACTGATCGGCAACGTCCTGATACAGACGGGTCTGCCGCGCAGGCGCCGCCCTGAACTCGGTCATACGATCCCCCGATCCCATGCTCGGCAGCGGTCCGTCACCCGATTTGTGCTGCCATTATGCACTACTGGGCATCTCGATCGTCAGGTTGCGCCAGCGTGCGGCGAGCCCCTGGCCGCGCAAGGAGACACTGCCACTGTCCTGCACCGGATGCAGGGTGAAGACCCCGAAACCCACCTGCACCTGTCCGGGCACTTCTGCGTCGTCCACCCAGTACACGCCCTTGCCGTCGACCTCCCACACCACCGACCGCGCCTCGCGATCGAGGGTCACCGAGTAGCGGTGCTCCGCGCCGGGTTCGACGGCGAGACCGCTCAACGGAGCATCGATGCAGTGGGTGAAGGGCGTGACGACACCGGGGAACGGGAGACGTTCGTGGATCGCGAAGATCCGATCCGAGGTCGCCGCGAGGTCGAACACCCATCCGCCCTGGAGATCGAGAACATTGAAGGCCGCAAAGCCGTCCCGATAATCGTGGGCGGTGGCATTGAGCCCCTCGGCGGCCATGGTCACCGAGAACCGGATCTCACCGCTCTCCGGCACGTCGAAAGCCTCGGTGGTGAACACCAGGTGCTTCGGATTGTCGATTATTTGGACGACGTGATCGTGATTCTCGAACTGCTCGATGCGGATGGAGAACGTACCGTCGCCCACCACGACCTCCGCATTGGGCTCGGCGCACACATGGGTACTCCCGTCGGGCATCGGGTATTCCAGGAACATCCACTTGTCGGTGTCGAGTTCGGTGCCCGTGAAGTCGTCGTACGGGGCGGAGGTGATTTCTTCGGTGGTGGTCATCTTCGGTCCTTTCGGAAGAGGCATGCGCGCGGATCACCGGCGCACGGGCCGTCGACATCGCAGCCCGGGGCGTGCGATGCGGTCGTTGAATGGGCTTGCGTACGGTCAGTTCTCGTCGAAGAGACCGAACATCCCGGTCTCCATCAGTGTGGCGATCGTTTCGCCGGCCGGCGTCAGGCGCATCGCCGCGCGGGTCTCGACGAGGAATGCGCGATACCCGTTCGGGACGTCCTCGGCCGGACCGTGGTGGACGATCCCCTTGGGCGTCCACATGATCGTTCCGGGTACGTCGACCTCGCCATACCGGCCGGGACCCGCCACATAGAAGATGAGTTCGTCGAAGTCGGCGTTGTGGTGGATCGGCGGACGCGGACTCTCGCGGTCGCTGAGATTGAACATCAGCACGCGACTCGAAGCGTCGTCGAACAGCTTCGGAGGGAAGGGCCCGGTCTGCTCGAACGTCAGGTGCGGCACGTTCTCGAACGAGAACCGGCGGACCACCGGGCCTTCTCCGGTACCGATGCACGGCATGGGATCGACATCGAAGGTGTAGATCGTGGTGTCTTTGCCATGCCGGATGATGACCTCGAACGGGCCGTCCTGACGTGGCTGTGGATTCGGCTCGGGAATGTCGACATGCTGGGTGACGTCTAGGGCCACCGGCGGCTGCGGATCGAGCACCATCTCCGAGGCGGTCACCACGACGATCTCGCGGATCGGCGTGCTCACCGATGCGAAGCGGTAGGTAACCGCTCGCGGCAGGAGTACGAAATCGCCTGCGGCGACGTCGAGTACGCCGAAGTCGGTCTCCAACCGGCCGGCGCCCTCGAGGATGTAGTGGATCTCGTCGGCCAGCACGTTGCGCACAGCGGTGGACGAGCCCTCGGCGCGGTAGGACAGCTCGATGCTGACGTCATCGCCCTCGAGGACGGCAACCGGGAGCTCGCCGGCACCTCGGAACAGCTCATCGGCAACAGCGTGCACGTCCATCCGACGCGGGGCGTAGGTCCCCTTCACCTGCGCGTATGGCGGGGCATAGTGCGACCGCAGAATGGTTCCCACCGGTCCGGCGAAGCCGTTGCGCGTGTACAGGTCGACAAAGGGCTCGGTCATTGATTCTCCTCAACCGCTACAGGTAGTTGCGCTCGGCCACCGCGTGCCATCCGACACTCCCCTTCGGCCACCATGAGCTAAGTCACAGTGAACACATTTGTTGAACCTTTCACAAGCGGCGCACAGTTGGTTTCTGCTGTGCAGAGGTCTCGAACTTTTCTCGCGTAGACCTCGCGAGCACCCCTGAGATACCTGATACATGCAGCGTGAGCTGCACTTTCAGCTCTCATGTCCCGTCAGCCCCTTGCGGGTCACGGCCATTCGACCGGAGGCCCATGTTCCAGCGTTCCCGCAGGTAGATGGAGACGCGCCGGGCTCTTGAGCCCATAGAGCAGAGGCATTGACACCAATTCATCTTCACAGCAGACTCTCGGCTCATCCCCGATCACACTGAAACGAGGTCACATGCGCGACGCCGACGACGTTCTGCGAAACGTCCGAAAGGGCATGCTTCCCGCCCACATCTACAACGACGCCGAGGTGTTCGCCGCCGAGAAGGAGCGGCTGTTCAGCAGGTCCTGGATGTTCGTGGCGCACGAGTCGGAGATCCCCGAGGTCGGCGACTACGTCGTTCGTCGGGTGGTGGACAACTCCTTCATCGTGAGCCGCGACCAATCCGGCGAGGTCCACGCGATGTTCAACATGTGTCTGCACCGCGGCATGCAAGTGTGCCGCGCCGAGCAAGGCAACGCATCCCATTTCCGGTGCCCCTACCACGGCTGGTCATACAAGAACGACGGCCGCATCGTCGGACTGCCCTTCCACAAGGAGGCATACGGGGGCGAGGCGGGGTTTGCCAAGAAGGGCCAGCGACTGCTCCCTGCTCCGAGTCTCGCGATCTACAACGGTCTGATCTTCGTCTCGATGGATCCCGAGGCGCCTCCATTGCGAGAGTTCCTCGGCGACTTCGCTTTCTACCTGGACTACTACACCAAGCAGAGCGGGAGCGGCGTCGAGGTGCTCGGCCCGCAACGCTGGCGGGTCAAGGCGAATTGGAAGATCGGCGCGGAGAACTTTGCCGGCGACATGTACCACACCCCGCAAACCCATACGAGTGTCGTCGAGATCGGGCTGTTCCGTGAACCGAAGGCCGAAAAGCGCAAGGACGGCAACACCTACTGGGCCGGCAAAGGCGGCGGAACCACCTACAAGTTGCCGCCCGGAACTTTCGAGGAACGGGTCGGTTACGTCGGATACCCCGACGAGATGATCACGCGGATGAAAGAACAGTGGACCCAGGAGCAGATCGACGTCATCGGTCGCGACGGCTTCATGATCTCGGCAGCATCGCTGTTCCCCAATCTCAGCCTTGTCCACAACTGGCCCAAGGTCGGCGAGTCCGACGACGTGCTCCCGTTCATCTCGTTGCGCCAGTGGCAACCGATCAGCGCGGACGAGACGGAGGTCCTCTCGTGGTTCGTCGTGGACAAGGAGGCGCCCGAGGAGTTCAAGAAGCTCTCGTACAAGGCCTATCTCATGTGCTTCGGCAGCAGCGGCATGTTCGAGCAGGACGATGTCGAGAACTGGGTCTCGTTGACCAACACCGCAGCCGGCTCAATGGCTCAGCGTCTACTCCTCAACGGCCGGATGGGCATGCTCCACGACGACAGCCCGGTGGTGGCGCCGCTGACCGCCGACGAGTTCGCCGGCCCCGGCGTCGCCCACGTCGGTTACGGCGAGTACAACCAACGACACCTCCTCAACACATGGGCCGACCACCTCGATATGGAACCTCCGCAGGTCGCCCAGATCCGGGTCGGCGCACCCGAACTCGGTACATCCTGCGATTCGAGCACAGTGGAGACCTCGGCATGACCACACACATCCCCATCCGATCCGATCAATCCCCGCTCGGCCAGGACGCCGCTCGCACCGAGGCCACCGGACCATCACTGCCGTTCGACGACGCGCGACACCTGACGGCGCACAAGTGGTTGGTCGACGAAACCTACATCCTGGATCACCAGGACTACGAGACCTGGCTTGACTCGCTGAGCGAGGACATCCATTACTTCATGCCCATCCGGATCACCACCGCGCTCAACTCCGGTTACGACACTGCAAAACGCATGGCCCACTTCGACGAGGACAAGTACTCGCTGAGCAGGCGCGTCGCGCGCTTCCACACCGAGCACGCCTGGACCGAGGACCCGCCCTCGCGGATCCGCCATCACCTGAGCAACGTGCGGACCTTCGCCACCGACACGCCCGACGAGTTGATCGTCGAATCCGCGGTCCTACTGTTCCGGAGTCGTGGTGATGTCCGCGAGGCGTCGCTGATCTCTGCGGGTCGCACCGACCTGCTGCGCCGGGAGGGCTCCGTGTGGCGACTTGCCCGTCGCCACATAGCAGTTGACGAGTCGGTGCTCCGCACCCAGAACCTGGCGATCTTCCTGTGAAGCTCTCTTGGGAGGGGGAAGCAGAAGACGCCGCTGCCAACGCGCTTGCCGGAGCGCAGCTCGCCGGGCTTCAGGAACACCAGGACGGGCCCGCACTGACGATCGGCAACGAGTTCTCTGAGATCGAGGTGTCGAAGGTGCTGACGCGCAACGGCGCTCGCATCCTCATCCGCTCACCGCGGTCCGGTCAGTGGATCACGCTCGACCCCCTCGAGCTCGAAGCCCTCACCTGGCAGAACGACGCAACGCTCTCCGCAATGGTCGGGAGTCCGTTCAGCCCGCTGATCACCGAGGAGGACCAGGCATGAGTGGGTGGCTGGACGGAAAACGCGCTCTGATCGTCGGCGGCGGATCGGGTATCGGACGGGCGGTGGTCGAGACATTCTGCGCGGAAGGGGCCCGGGTGTCGGTACTCGAGATCAGCGAGGACAAGTGCCGAGCACTCGAGTCCGAGCGACCAGAGGTACTCGTCATCGCGGGTGACGCGACAACCCTCGCGGCGAACGACGCCGCCGTCGCCGCGACGGTGGATCGCGACGGCGGTCTCGACGTCCTCGTCAACTGCGTCGGGGTATTCGACTTCTACCGGAAGCTCGCCGAACTCGACCCCGAGACAATGGGTTCGGCCTTCGACGAGATGTTCTCCATCAACGTCAAGTCCCATCTGTTCAGCGTGAAGAGCGCCATGGATGAGCTTGCCCGGTCGAAGGGGAACGTGATCCTCACCGAGTCCACCTCGTCCTACTACCCGGGACGGGGTGGGACGCTCTACGTGGCCTCGAAGTTCGCGGTCCGCGGGCTGGTCACCACCCTCGCGTATGAAATGGCACCCGACGTCCGGGTCAACGGCGTCGCGCCGGGCGGCACGCTCAACACCGATCTGCGGGGCCTGTCGTCCCTGGGGATCACCGCCCGAAGACTCGACGGGCCCGATCGCGCGAGCGAGCTCGCCGGCCGCACTCCGCTGGCCGTCGCGCTCTCGGGCGCCGATCACGCGTGGAGTTATGTCTTCCTCGCGTCGGACCGGGCGCGTGGAATCACAGGTCGCGTCATGCATTCCGACGGCGGCATGGGAATCAAGGCCTGATCACGCCTCGCGCGTGACTGTCTGTTATCTGGAGGACGCACATGGCTGTGCTGAAAGTTGATCTGAGTGCGTGCCAGGGGTACGCGAATTGCGTTGTCGGAGCCGATGACTACTACGACCTCGACGACGATGGTCTTGTCGTCTTGTTGCAGGCCGAGGTCGGCGACGGTGAACGCGCGCGTGTCGAGGCCGCAGCCAAGAGCTGTCCGGTCTCGGCGCTGTGGTTGGAGGACGAATGAGCACTCGCGTGGTCATCGCCGGCGGTTCGGTGGCCGGGATACGCATGGCGAAGGCGTTGCGGCAGTTCGGTTTCACCGGGACCATTCAAGTCTTCGAAGCCGAGCACGAGGTTCCTTACGACAAGCCCCCGCTGTCCAAGCTCGCCGTCGACTCTGATCCCCACGTACCGCTGATCACCCGGTCGGAGGCCCAGGACCTCGGGGTCGAGCTCCATCTCGGTCGCGCCGTGGCCGCCGTCCGGCCCGGTGACGACGAGATCGATCTCGACGACGGTGCCGTCGTCAGATACGACCACCTCGTCATCGCCACCGGCGCAAAGGCGCGTCCGTCGCCCTGGACCAGCGACGGCGTCTACGTGCTCCGCGGCATCGATGACGCGCGGACGCTGCGCGAACGCCTGACGACGTCACGCAGACTCTTGATCATCGGTGCCGGCTTCATCGGCTCCGAGGTGGCCGCGCTCGCGCGCGCCAACGACCTCGAGGTGACGATCGTGGACAGCGCACCGATCCCGATGGCGCGAGTCGTGGGCGACGAGCTCGGGAAGAGGTTCGTCGATCTGCACCACGCGCACGGTGTGACAACGAAGTTCGGCGTGGCCGTTCATGACATGACGCGCGCAGACGGCTCGATCCGGACGCTGCTCTCGGACGGCTCCGAGATCCGCACCGACACCGTCCTCGTCGGGATCGGCGCATCCCTCAACACCGAATGGCTCGCCGGCGCCGGGCTTGCCGACGCCGAAGGCGTGCGGTGCGACGAATACGGTCGGGCGCTCGGCCACGCGAACATCTCGGCGATCGGCGACGTCTCGGCATGGTTCCGTCCCAGTACCGGGGCGCACAGCCGAATCGAACACTGGACCAACGGAATCGAGCAGGCCGCAGCCGTCGCTGCACGACTGGCCGGCAAGGAGGACACACCACCACACGACCCGGTGGCATACGTGTGGAGCGATCAGTACGACTGGCGCATCCACCTCTTCGGGATCCGCCCCGCCGGCGTCGATCCCGAGGTCACCGAGGAAGCTGATCCGTTCCGGCTGGTCGCGGTTTGGAGAGACGGGAGCGGAGAGGTCACCGGCGGGATGGCGGTGAACTGGCCCCGTGAATCGGTCCGGCTCCGCAAGTCGATCGCGGCGCGCAATGCATCCCGTGCGTCGTCGCACGAAGCGGTGACCGCATGAGCGTCCTCTCGCACGCGGATCTCCGCGAACAGATCGCGATCGGTTGCCGGGTTCTCGCCGCACGGGAACTCGCTCCCGGAATCCTCGGACACATCAGTGTCCGCATCGACGAAGCGCGGGTGCTCGTCCGGTGCCGCGGACCCCGCGAGCGGGGTCTCGCCCATACCACCGCTGACGACATCCGCCTGGTGACGATGGACGGTTTTCCGGGCGCTCCTGGCGAACTCGACGAACACCGGCCGCCGGCCGAGCTCCCGCTGCACACCCGTGTGCTGCACCATCGTCCCGACGTCAACTGCGTGGTCCACGCACACCCCCGGGATGTGGTGGCTGCCAACCTCGCCGGGCTGCCCATCCTGCCGATCGTCGGCGCCTACGACATCCCCGGAGCGGTCCTGGCACACGGCGGAGTCCCGGAGTACCCGCGGTCCGCCCTCATCCACACCGAGGGACTGGGTGACGAGGTGGCGACGGCACTGGGTGACCGTCCGGTCGTCGTCATGCGCGGCCACGGCCTCACCGCCACCGGCGGGTCTGTCGAGGAAGCGGTTCTGCGAGCAGCCTCGGTGGCGACAATCGCCTCGCTCTCCTTGGCGGTCGTCGCGGCCGGTGGCACGGTCCGCCCCATACCGCCGGAGGACCTGGCCGACCTGCCCGACCTCGGCGGCTCGCTCAACCTCGACACCGCGTGGCGGCACGAGGTGACGCGCCTGAACCCCGGCGACTGACGTGGTTCGGCGGCCCCGGTCGCCGAACCACCGCTCGTTTCCCGCCCTAGAGAGAATCGACAGCGAGATCCCATGTTGCACTTGCCTCCCGGATACGAAACTCACCACACGAAGGTTCCGGCCGCCTTCGCCGACTACCGCACCACCGTGTTGCGTCATCCCAAGCAACCGCTCAAACTCCTACCGCACCGCCTGACCGAACTGAGCGGGCCGGTCTTCGGCGAGGACCGCCTACGCCCCGGTGACAGCGACCTCACGATCGCCAACGGCGGCGAGGCGCTCGGTCAACGCATCCTCGTCCACGGAAGAGTACTGGACGGTGACCGAAAGCCCGTCCCGCACGCGTTGATCGAGATCTGGCAGGCGAACGCGGGTGGACGTTACCGGCACACCGGCGACAACTGGCCGGCGCCGCTGGATCCGCATTTCAACGGTCTGGGTCGGTGCATCACCGACGCCGAGGGCCGCTACACCTTTACGACGATCAAGCCGGGCCCGTACCCGTGGCGGAACCATGACAACGCCTGGCGCCCCGCGCATATCCACTTCTCGTTGTTCGGGACCGCGTTCACACAACGCCTGGTGACACAGATGTACTTCCCCGACGACCCGATGTTCTTCCAGGACCCCATCTTCAACGCCGTGCCGGCCGAGGCGAGGCACCGGATGGTGAGCATCCCCGACCACGACGCCGACGTCGAGAACTGGGCTCTTGCCTTCCGTTTCGACATCGTGCTGCGCGGGCGGGAAGCCACCGTGTTCGAGAGCGAGGACGACCATGATGACTGACCACGTGGCACCGGTGTACGAGGTAACCCGCGGGGATTTCACGACCGCGGCCTACGGCCCGACGCCGTCACAGACGGTGGGACCGTACTGGCACATCGGCCTGCTCTGGGATGACGGGCCCGACGTCGTGTCCGGTGACCATGCCGACCGCATCACCGTCGCGATCACCGTGGTCGACGGAGACGGGCAGCCCGTCGCGGACGCGATGGTCGAGACGTGGCAGGCGGACGGCGAGGGTCGGTTCCCGGTGCGGGACGGTGGGCTGACGACGTTCCGGGGCTTCGCACGCAGCCCGGCCGACGGAACCGGCACCGCGATCATCCACACCGTAAAACCCGCTGTGTTGCCGGCCGAGGACGGGCTCGTCGAAGCCCCGCACATCGACGTCTCGATCTTCGCCCGCGGAATGCTCGATCGCCTGGTCACCCGCATGTACTTCCCGGAGGACACCACCGCACACGCGCTCGATCCGGTTCTCTCCACGCTCTCCGGGCACGACCGTCCCAAACTGATCGCCACCCGTGTCAACGACGGCTACTCATGGACGGTTCATGTCCAGGACTCCGACCCCCTGGGTCGGGAGACACCCTTCTTCGTGGTCTGAGAATGGCATTGATGTCGACCCGAGGCGAGCTCTTCGATCCCCTGTTCGGCGCGGACCGTGTGGGCGCAGAGTTGTCCGACGAGGCCTGGGTACGCGCCATGCTCGACGTCGAGGCCGCCCTTGGCCGGGCCCAGGCGACGATCGGGCTGCTCAGCGCGGAGCAGTGTGCCGCAATCGAGACGTCGGTGGCCGAACTCGGCGCTCCCGGTGGTGTCGACATCGCCGAACTGGGGCGCGCCGCCGTCAACGGGGGCAACCCGGTCATTCCTCTCGTGAAGATCCTGCGCGAGCGGGCGACACTCCTCGGCGTAGAGCCCGAACTGGTTCATCAGGGCGCGACCAGCCAGGACATCCTCGACAACGCTCTGCTGCTCATCCTCCGTCGCGGTGGTTCGATCGTCGTCGACGATCTGCATTCCGCGGCTGACGCCGCCGCCGACCTGGCACACATCCACCGGGAGACGCCCATGGTGGCACGCACCCTCGGACAGCAGGCCCTGCCGTCGACCTTCGGTCTACTCGCCACCACATGGTTCACGTCCCTCGATCGTGCCGCCACCCGCCTCGGCGCGGCGTTGTCGGCAGCGCCCGTTCAATTCGGCGGCGCCGCAGGAACTCTGGCAGCATCTCACCCGCACGGACTCCGCGTTTCCGACGCCCTCGCCGACGATCTCGGGCTGTCCCGTGCGGTGGCGCCGTGGCACACCGACCGCACCCCGGTCCTCGAGATCGCCACGGCGCTCGGGGTCGCCGCCGCCGCGGTGTCCAAACCGGCCACCGACATTGTCGCCATGTCATCGACCGAGGTGGCCGAGGTCGCCGAACAGAACCCCGGCGGCTCGTCGGCGATGCCCCACAAGCGGAATCCGACGGCGGCCGTCACTGCCCGGGCTTCGGCACGTCGCGCACCCGGTCTGGTCGCCACCGTTCTCGCGAACTCCGACCACGAATTCAACCGGGCCGGCGGACCATGGCACGCCGAGTGGGAAACCCTCACCGGTCTTCTCGGCTGCACGGGCGGAGCGGCGTCCCGACTCGCGACCAGCCTCCAAGGGCTCGAGGTGGACTCGGACGCGATGGCCCGGAATCTCCAACTCACCGGGGGACACATCCTGGCCGAACGGGTCACCGCGGCGCTCGCCCAGGTCACCTCGGAGGCAAGGGATATCGTCACGCGCGCAGCACGATCAGGAAGCCGTCTCAGCGAATCGCCCGAGATCACCCGCCACCTCGATACCGCACGAATCGCCGAACTCACTGACCCCACCAACTATCTGGGGCACGCCACCGACCTGGTGGACCGGGCCCTGGCCGCACGCCGAGGAGAGATGTCATGACAGTCGAACTCGACCACGAACAGTTCGGGGACCCGGATGCTCCCGTCGTCGTTCTCCTGGGCGCGCTTGGCACCGACCTCTCGGTCTGGGAACCTCAGATCAGCGCGCTGTCAGCAGATTTCCGTGTAGTCGCGGTCAACCTCCGGGGTCACGGATGGTCGTCGGCGCCCGCCGGACCGTACTCCGTCGCCGATCTCGCCGGTGACGTCCTGACCCTGCTGGACACCCATCACATCGACAGTGCTCATTTCGCCGGCGTCGGCCTGGGAAGTATCGTCGGTCAGCACGTCGCTGCCCATCATCCGGCCCGCACCCTCACTCTCACCCTGATCGCCGTCGGCGCCGCAGGAACGTCTGCAACATGGGCCGAGCGTTCCCGACTTGCCCGCGAACACGGGATTGCCGCGATCGTTCCCGAAGCGATCACCGGCTGGGTCACCGAAGGTCTGGCGAAGAACGCCCCCGAACTCGTCGACCGCCTCCGTGAGACATTGTGCCGAATGACGCCTGCGGCGTACGCGTCCTGCTGCGATGCGCTTACCGAATGGGACGGCGGCGCACATGATCGCGCCCGCATCGTGGCCCCCACGCTGGTGCTGGGCGCCACCGCACACGACACCGGGCCGGGAAGCGTCGCCCGCCAGTGGGCGCGAGAGATCGCCGGCAGCAGGTTCCACGCGGTCGGGGCGTGCGGCGAACTCGCCAACCTCGAGCAGGCGGGTCGGGTCACCGAGTGCCTGCGCCGGCACCTCAGCGCGGAGTTCACAGACACCTACACGAACGGAATGACCGTCCGGCGTGCGGTACTAGGCGAAGCGCACGTGGACCGGTCCATCGCCGAGAGCACCGAATTCACCGCGCCCTTCCAGGATTTCATCACCCGAACGGCGTGGGGCGACATCTGGTCCCGTCCGGGGCTCGACCATCACACCAGACGGCTCCTCACGTTGGCGATCCTCACCGCGGTCGGCAACGAGCACGAACTCGACATGCATATCCGGGCCGCCCTGCGCGCCGGCGTCGACCCGGAGCTGCTCGTCGAGGTTTTTCTCCACACCGCGGTGTATACGGGCGTGCCGAACAGCAACCGGGCATTCGCCCTCGGCAAGAGGGCGCTCGCCGATCACGCTACCGAGTGACCTCAGGCGTCAAAGACCTGCTGGGCCACCTTCATAGCCGACAACGCCGCGGGCGCGCCGCAGTACCCCGCGGTGTGCACGATCGCCTCGACGACCTCGTCCCGCGTCAGACCGTTGTTTAATGCGGCCCGAACATGTCCCGCGAGTTCCTCGTGCGCTCGTAGGGCGGTGAGCATTCCGATGTTCAGCAGGCTCCGATCACGACGCTCGAGACCAGGTCGGTTCCATACGGCGTCCCAGACGTGTTCAGTTACGAACTGTTGCAGGACAGCCGATTCCGTTCCTTCGGTGCGGGCGAGCACCCGATCGACGAACTCGTCACCCATCACCTGCCGGCGGACGTCGAGCCCGTCCCGAAAGGACTGAGAGGCGTTGTCGAAGCTGTTGTCAGACATACACTCATCGTCGCAGATCTCACGATCGCAATCGACCGGTGAGCAGATGCGCCCGTTCGAGCAGAAGTACACCCATCTCGCCGACCCGCTCCGGCCGGAACCTCGTCTCGACGCCGGTGAGACTCAGCGCCCAGGCCGGCCGTCCCGCACGATCGAAGACCGCCGCACCCAAACCCCAACTTCCCTCGACGAGCAACCCAGGGTTGAGCGCGTAGCCGGTCTCGCGGGTCGACTCGATCCGCGAACGAATGTCGGCATCGGAATGTGCTCTGCCCCAGTTGCCGAGAAGGTCGACTCGGGACAGGTACTCGTCGATTTCGCGCGCCGGGAGATGACTGAGAATCGCCAGACCGGCCGACGCCACGCCCAGCGGGAACCGCACTCCCTCGTGAAGCACGTGAGACCGCAGCGGGAAGCTCCCCTCCTCACTCAGCACGCAGACCGTCTCGTCACCCCGGCGGGCGGACAGGAACGCGCTCTCCCCCGTTTCTCTCGCGAGACGAGCGACCACGTCGTGTGCCTGCTCGCCGATGTCATATCGTGCAGCCGCTCCCGCGCCCAGCAGATAGAGTTCCGGCCCCAGTGTCCACCTGCCCGTGCCGCGGTCACGATCGACGAGTCCTTCTGCGGCCAGGGACATCAGCAGTCGGTGCACAGTCGGGCGTGCCAAACCTGTCGCCAGACCGAGCTCGGTCGTCGAGGCCCCAGCGGGCTCGGCCGCGCCCACCGCCCGCAGGAGCGCTCCGACGCGCGCGACGACGTGCGGACGCTCATCACTCGTTGCGTTCACAGAATGAACGTAGCTGACGCAGATGCTCACCGTGCGAGCAGCTCACGAGTGGGTTGGCCGTACATATTGCACTCCAGCGCAACGACATTGTTGAGTCATACGAGAGCGGACGATGTCTGCTGACCGAACGATAAAGGAGAAGTGTTGTCGTCCAAGGTGTACGTGTCAGTCGCCGAAGCAGTGGCCGATGTCCGGGAGGGAGCGAGTATCGCGGTGGGCGGTTTCGGGTTGTGCGGCATTCCCGATGCGCTCATCGACGCACTGGCGGAGTCGGCCGTCACCGGTCTCGAGGTCTTCTCCAACAATTGCGGCGTTGACGACCACGGTTTGGGAGTGCTTCTGCGCCAAGGACGTATCCGCCGGGTCACCGCGTCCTATGTGGGCGAGAACAAGGAGTTCGCACGCCAGTACCTTTCCGGCGAACTCGAAGTGGAACTCACCCCCCAGGGAACGCTCGCCGAGCGACTGCGGGCGGGCGGAGCGGGTATCCCCGGCTTCTACACACCTGCCGGTGTCGGCACCCCTGTCGCCGACGGCGGACTACCCTGGCGCTACGCGGCCGACGGATCGGTCGCCCTGGCCTCACCACCCAAAGAGACCCGGGTCTTCGACGGCAAACCGTACGTCTTCGAGGCAGGGATCACCGCCGACTTCGCGCTCGTGCACGCGGCGGTCGGCGACACGGACGGCAACCTCCTGTTCCACAAGTCCGCGATGAACTTCAACCCGCTGGCTGCGATGGCCGGCAAGGTCACCATCGCCCAGGTCGAGCGTCTCGTCGAACCCGGTGAGATCGACCCGGACGCAGTGCATCTACCCGGTGTCTACGTGCAGCGGATCGTCCACACCGGACCGCAGGAAAAGCGAATCGAGAAGCTCACCGTCAGCGTCCCGTCCGATCAAGGCCGCTGCGTCTCCACCGCATCGGCTCCGGTCGTCGGATGGACCCGCGACCAGATGGCCGCCCGCGCCGCTACCGAGATGACCGACGGCGAGTACGTCAACCTCGGCATCGGCCTTCCAACGCTCATCCCCTCCTACCTCCCGTCCGATGTCCGGGTGACCCTCCACTCGGAAAACGGAATCCTGGGCACCGGCGGTTATCCGGCGGCGGACGCGGTCGACCCCGACCTGATCAACGCGGGCAAGGAGACCGTCACCGTGCGGGACGGGGGCGCGTTTTTCGACTCGGCCCGCTCTTTCGGCATGATCCGTGGCGGCCACATTGATACCGCAGTTCTCGGCGGCATGCAGGTGTCGTCCACCGGCGACCTCGCGAACTGGATGATCCCGGGCAAGATGGTCAAAGGCATGGGCGGCGCCATGGATCTCGTCCACGGCGCGTCGCGCGTGATCGTCCTGATGGAGCACACGGATCGCGCCGGGAACCCGAAAATCCTCGACACGTGCACCTTGCCCCTCACCGGCCAGGGGGTCGTGAACCGGATCATCACCGATCTCGGCGTCATCGACGTGGAGGATTACGGCCTGGTGCTCCGCGAGCTGGCACCCGGTGTGGCCGTCGAGCACATGACCACCGCGACCGGCGCAACCCTGCACATCGACATCGACTCACAACCGATTACGTAGACCCACCAGAAATGGCCAAACCCAGCACCTCGAGGGGTGCTGGGTTTGGCGAAAAGGGGTGGGTTTGCACTAGATCGGCATCAGGAAGTGCTTGCGCGGGGTCTTGAGGACCTGCTTGTCGCGCAACTGCGCCAACGCCTTCCGGAGCTGCAGACGTGTCTCGGCGGGCTCGATGACCGCGTCGACGTAGCCGCGTTCGGCCGCCAGGTACGGCGTGGCCATCATCGTGTTGTAGAAGTCGATGAAGTCACGACGGACCTTGTCGGCCTCGGCGGCCGAGAGTCCCTCGGTCTGACGGCGGGTGAGCACCGCGGCAGCCGATTCGGCGCCCATCACTGCGATCTTGGCGGTCGGCCAGGCGAAGTTGATGTCGGCACCGAGGTGCTTTGACCCCATCACCGCGTAGGCACCGCCGTAGGCCTTGCGCAGCACCACGGTGACCTTCGGGACGTCGGCCTCCACGTAGGCGTAGAGGAAGCGACCCGACCGGCGGATGGTGCCCTTCTGCTCCTCGGCGAGGCCGGGGAGGATGCCGGGCGTGTCCACGAGGAACACGAGCGGGATGTTGTAGGCGTTGCAGATGCGGACGAACCGCGTCGCCTTCTCCGACGAATCGGTGTCCAGCACACCGGACATGACGCTCGGCTGGTTGGCGACGACGCCCACCGACCGGCCGTCGACGCGCGCGTAACCGGTGATGATGTTGGGTGCGAACAATTCTCCCACCTCGTGGAAGGCACCGTCGTCGAACAACCGGATGATGATGTCCTTCATGTCGTACCCGGCGTTGTCGTTGTCCGGCATGAAGTCGTTGAGCGACAGATCCGACTCGGTGATCTCGGGTTCGAGACCCGGGTTGATCACCGGCGGCTGCTCGTAGGCGCTCGACGGCATGTACTGCAGGTACTCGCGGACCCAGTCGAAGGCGGCCTTCTCGTCGGGCGCGATGTGGTGGATGTTGCCCCAGCGCGCCTGGTTGTGGGCGCTGCCCAGGTCTTCGGCGGAGATCTCCTCGCCGTTGACCTGCTTGAGCACGTCCGGGCCGGTGACGAACATGTACGACTTGTCCTCGACGGCGACGAGGATGTCGGTGTTGGCCGGGGTGTAGACGGCACCGCCGGCGCACTTGCCGAGGATGACCGAGATCTGCGGTGCGAGACCGGAGAGCAGGTCGTTGCGGCGACCCATCTCGGCGTACCAGGCGAGCGAGGTAACGGCATCCTGGATGCGGGCGCCGGCCGAGTCGTTGATGCCGACCATCGGGCAGCCGATCTTGCCCGCCCACTCCATCAGTGACGCAACCTTGCGGCCGAACATCTCACCGACGGTGCCGCCGAATACGGTCTGGTCGTGCGAGAACGCGGCGACGGGGCGTCCGTGAACGAGGCCGTGACCGGTGACCACACCGTCGCCGTAACCGCTCTCCGCGGCGCCCGGCATCTTGGCGAGCGCGCCGATCTCGACGAACGTCCCCGGGTCGAACAGCATGGCCAGGCGTTCGCGAGGGGAACAGATCCCCTTCGCCGCACGCTTGGCGACTGCCTTCTCCCCTCCGGGTTCGCGAGCGGCCTCCAGCTTTTGCCGGAGGTCGGCGAGCTTGCCTGCGGTGGTGTCAGTCACGGTCCTTCACTTTCTACGCGACCACGATGTCTCGTTGAAGCTACTTCTTATCAAGCTCGCCGAGACGCGTGGCCAGATCGGCGCCGATCTTGGCGATGTACGGCTCGTCCACGATCGACAGGTGGTCGCCGCCGATGTGGATGATCTCGAGGTCGTCGACGACCTCGCCCCACCGGCCGTCCTCGTCGATCTCGGCCCACTGCGGTTCGAGCTCTATCGCCCCGGCGTGCATCTTGTCGGCGCGGTACAGCACGACCTTGCCGTCGTACGGTTCCGGCGCGATGTTGCTGAGCACGCGGTTCTCGATGAACGAGGTCCGCTGGTGTTCGATGATGCCGCCGGGGATCTTGGTGCCCGACATCGACATCATCTCCATGATGATCGCGAACTGTCCCTCGTCGTCGGCCTCGACGAGCCGCTCCATCGGGATCGGCACGTCCGGGTCGAGGTCGTAGTTGCGGATCGCGAACTCTTTCCACCGTTCCAGGCGGGCCCGCTTGGTGTCGGGGGTCTCGGTCATGTCCTCCCGCGGACGCACGACGTCGATCAGGCCGACGAAGGCGACCTCTTCACCTGCTTCGCGGAGTACCTGGGCGACGCCGTAGGCGAGGGCACCACCGAACGACCAACCGACCAGCACGTACGGCCCGTTCGGCTGCAGTTCACGCAGACGCGGGATGTATTCGCGGACACGGTCTTCGATCGTTCCCTCGACGCCGCGGTCGAAACCGATGACCGGCCGGTCGTCGGGCAGACGCTTGAGCAGCGCCTCGTAGGACGAGGTATTGCCGCCGGCCGGGTGGAACAACAGGATCGGGGTCGGGTCGCCCGCAGCGGGGTCGTAGACCTTCTTGTCCTCGGGAACCAGACGCAGGTAGCGCAGGAATCCGTCGGTCGACGCGCCGGCATCGAGGTGCTCGCGAACGTAGTTCGACATCTCCTCGATGGTCTCCGAGTCGAGGATGTCCTCGACGTCGATGTCGCCACCGGCGCGCTCGTTGAGGCGGTCGGTGAGCTGCTGGGCCATCTCCTCCGACAGGACCGGCAGCTTGTTGAAGATGCCACCCGCGGACTTCTTGGTCACGACCGCGTAGGTGCCGAATGTCAGACGCTCGGCCGCATCACGCGGCGGGACATCCGAACCCGCGGCCTCGGCGACGGCCTTCTGCGAGGTGATGTCGGTGGCCGGCCTGGTCTCCGCCTTGGGCGCGGGAGCCGTGACCGGCTCCGGGTCGGTGCCCGGGGAGGTCGCGACGGCGTCCTCGACGTCGACGACGTCCTGGGCCACCTCTTGCTTCGGCTCCGGCGACTCCTCGACGGCCGGCAGGCCCGACGATGCGTCCTTGGCGTTCTGCTCGTCGATATAGGCGTTCAGCGCTGCGGTGTCGAGTTCGCCTCCGCTGCCGGCGTTCTCGGCGAGGTCGTCGAGCTGATCGCGGTGGGTGACCGCGAACTCGACGAACTTCTGGACGTCGGCCAGGTTCGCCTGGCGCATCGCCTGCAGCTGCAGCTGCGGGATGTCGAACTCGTACTCGACGCGGTTCTTGATCCGCACGGCCATCAGCGAATCCAGGCCCAGCTCGATGAGCGGGATCTCGCGGGGAAGGTCCTCGGGGTCGTAACCCATCGACTCGCCGACGATGATCGCGAGGCGATCACCCACGGTCTCACCGGATTCCGGGTTCCACTTGTTCCCGATGTCGTCGACGACCTCGTCCTCGACGACGACCTTGTCGTCGGCGAACGCCGCGGCCCCGGACTCGGGGGCCGCCGCCGGCGCGGACACCGTGCCGGCGGTCTCGTCGAGGTCGCCGGTCACGACAGCCTCGAAGAGCAGGCGGAAGTTCTTGTCGGCCTTCACATGCAAGCTCACCGATGCGCCGCCCGGGTGCGGGCTCAGCGTGGTGGTGACGGTGCCCGCCTTCGGGATCTCACCGTGCGACACCGCGGCACCGACCGAGGCGTTCTTCAGCACCTGAGCGGCGGCGGCGTGCACCAGCGCGCGCGGGTCGGTGACGGCGGCGGCGTTGACCTCCCAGGCGTGCCGGCCGTCGGGCAGCGCGACATGCGATCCGGGGACCGAACCGGCCGAACCACCCGAGGAGAGCTGCGCCTTGAGCCAGAACTCCTTGCGCTCGAAGCGGGTCCGCGGGATGGCGGCGTAACCACCGGCGCCGAACAGCGACGCGACGTCGACCGGGTGGCCGTGCACGTACAGCTTCATCAGGGCGTTGACCAGACCGAAGCTCTCGTCTTCCTTGCGGCGCAGCGTCTCGATGAGCTCGGCGTCGTGCAGACCGGCCGAGAAGGTCACGGCGGCAACGGAGATCAGGACCGCCGGGTTGGGCGAGAGCTCCAGGAAGGTGCGGTGGCCGTTCTCCACCGACTTCGAGATGGCCTGGCTGAACCACACGCTGTGGCGCAGACCCTTGAGGAAGTAGTCGATGGTGTGGACCGGCTCGTGGCCCGCGCGATAGAACACCTCGCGGTCGACCGAGCTGTAGAACCCGGTGGTGAGACGTCGCGGCTCGATGCCGGTGAGCTCGTAGGCGAGTTCACCGAGGATCGGGTCCATCTGCGAGGTGTGGCTCGCGCCCTTGGTCTGCAGCTTGCGGCCGAGCTTGCCCTCGGCCTCGGCTCGCGCGACGATCGCGTCGACCTGCCCCTCCGGCCCACCGATGACGGTGTGCGTCGGGGCCGCGTAGACGCAGATCTCGAGGTCGGGGTAGTCGACGAGGACGTCGTTGATGTCCTCGGCGCTGTACTCGACCAACGCCATCAGGCGGATGTCGTCGCCCTGCAGCATCGACTCGCCCTCGCCCATCAGGCGCGAACGCTGGCAGATGACGCGTGTCGCGTCCTCCAGCGACAGGCCGCCGCTGATGTACGACGCCGAGGCCTCACCCATCGAATGCGGCACCAGCACACCGGGTTCCGCGCCGTGGTGGCGCAGGGTGTCGGCAAGTGCGACCTGAATGGTGTAGATGCCGACCTGGCTGGTCTCGATGCCGTAGGTCTGCTCGTCGTCGAGGAACATCTCGGCGATCGAGTAACCCAGCTCGTTCTGGATGAGCGCGTCGACGCGGTCGACGTACTTCGCGAAGATCGGGTTCTCGGTGTAGAGCTGCTTGGCCATCTTGCGGTGCTGCGAACCGAAGCCCGACAGCAGCCACACGGCCGACGCCGCATCCGGCGAATCCGACGAGTACACAAGGGGATTGCCCTTGCCGTCGGCGACCGCGCGGACGCCGGTGATGGCGTCCTCATGGGTGCGGGCCATCACCACGGCACGCGAACGGCCGTGGTTGCGGTGTGCGAGCGCGCGTCCGATGTCGGCGAGCGGGGTGGCCCGGCCCTCGTCGGATTCGAGCCACTCCAGCAGGTCGGCGGCGGTCTTGCGGCGACGCGACGGCAGGAAGCCGGAGATCACCAGCGGGACGACCGAACCCTCGACGGCACACGGCGCGAAACCCTCGGCCGGGTCGGCCGCGGTCTCGGCGACCACCGGCTCGACATTCTTGGCCTGCGCGGCCAGGACGGCCCGCTCGGCCTCGGTCAGGAACTCGTCCTCGTCGTCGAGATCCGGTTCGCCGGGCAGCGATCCGGTGGCGGGGAGCTCCGACGCCCCGGCGTCGACCGCGACCGTCTCCGGCTTCAGGTCGCTCGGCAGGACCTCGCGGACCACCACGTGGGCGTTGGTGCCGCCGAAGCCGAAGCCGGAGATGCCGGCGACGGCGTGGCCCGAGTAGCGGGGCCACTCGGTGGCCTCCGGGATGACCTTCAGGTTGGTCGCGTCGAACTGGATGTACGGGTTGGGGCCGCTGTAGTTGCGCGACGCCGGGATGACGCCGTTCTTCAGCGCGAGGACGACCTTGGCGATCGCACCCGCACCCGCAGCGGATTCCATGTGTCCGTAGTTGGTCTTCACCGAACCGAGCAGCATCGGCTTGTCGGGGGTGCGTCCGCGCCCGACGACGCGCCCGAGGGCGTCGGCCTCGATCGGGTCGCCGAGGATGGTGCCGGTGCCATGGGCCTCGACGTAGTCGACGGTGCGCGGGTCGATCGCCGCGTCGGTGTACGCCGAACGCAGCACCTCGACCTGGGCCTCGGGGTTCGGGGCGGGCAGACCGTTGGAACGACCGTCGGAGTTGACCGCCGACCCGGCGATGACCGCGAGCACGTCGTCGCCGTCGCGGCGGGCGTCGGCCATGCGCTTGAGCACGACGAGACCGCCGCCCTCGGCGCGGATCATGCCGTCGGCGTCGGCGGAGAAGGCCTTGATATGGCCGTCCTTGGCCTGCGCGCCGATCCGGTCGAAGCCGAGGGTCGCGGCGGGGGTGATCAGCATATTGACGCCACCGGCGAGGGCGACGTCGGATTCACCGGTGCGCAGGCTGCGTACCGCCTGATGGATCGCGACCAGCGACGACGAGCACGCGGTGTCGATGGCGATCGACGGCCCGCGGAAGTCGTAGAAGTAGGAGACGCGGTTGGCGACGATGGCCGTCGAGGTACCGGTCAACGCGTAGGCCGCGGTGTCCTCGGCGCCCTCACCGAGTCCGAGGGTCGCGAGCAGCTGGTAGTCGTTGGTCGACGTACCGATGAACACACCGACCGGCGCACCCTTGAGGTCGCTCGGCGGGATGTGGGCGTGCTCGAGCGCCTCCCAGGTGAGTTCCAGCGCGAGCCGCTGCTGCGGATCGACCATCTCGACCTCGCGCGGGCTCATCTGGAAGAAGTCGGCGTCGAACGAGCGCACGTCGTCGAGGTAGCCGCCCTTGATGTTCGACGACTCGAGGATCTCGGCGAAACGCGGATCGGAGGTGAACTCGGTCCACCGGCCCTCGGGCAGGTCGGAGATGCCGTCGACGCCGCCGACGAGCGCCTCCCAGGTCGACTCCGGGGTGGTGCCGGACTTGGGGAAACGGGTCGACAGGCCGACGATTGCGATGTCGTCGTCCGCGCTGCGCTCACGCTGCCAGAAGGTGTCTGCGGTGTCGTCGAGGCCCTCGTCGGGGTCGCCGTCGATGATGCGCTGCGCCAGAGACGAGATCGTCGGGTGGTTGTAGACCACGGTCGCGGTCAGGATGACCCCGGTCTTGTCCTCGACGTCGGCGGCGAGGGCCACCGCATCGCGCGAGGAGAGTCCGAGTTCTTCCATCGGGCGGTCGACGTCGATCTGGGCGACCGGCACGGCCGTCGCCTGCGACACCCATTCCCGCAGCCAGTCCCGCAGTTCGTCGACGGTGAGGTCACCGGCGGTCTCGCCGGGGGTGGCCTCACCGTTCGACGTGGCGTCGGTCGCGTCGGCGGTTGCTCCGTCTACCGAACCGGGGGTCTCGAGGGACGAGTCTTCGGGCAGATCGGTGCCGCGGGACTCGTCGGTATTCAGTTCAGACATCGCTTCCAGACTACTGCTCTCGTCGACACCCGAAACCGGGTGCCGGGTGACTGTTGCTGACGATCACCGACACCGCGGCCGTGAACGGGTGCGGACGCGCTATTCCGCAGCGTCCGGGAACGCCGTCTGCTTGTAGCCGCCGCGCAGGCTGCCGTCGATGTAGGCGGCACGGGTGGCCCGGCGGGCGATCTTGCCCGACGAGGTACGCGGGATCGAACCGGCGGGAACCAGCAGGACGTCGCGAGCCATGACGCCGTGACGCTGCGCGATGGCGGCACGCACGGTGTCGGCGACCTCCTGCGGGTCGGCCTTTCGGCCCGGTCCGCGCTCGGCCACGATGACCAGCTGCTCGGAGGCATCGTCGGGGTCAGGGGTGAGACCGCTGCCGGCGAACTCGAAGACCACGGCGGGCAGCTGGTTCGCCGGCACCGAGAAGGCGGCGACGAAGCCCGGACGCAGCGCGGTGCTGGCCTCCTGGGCGCTGTACTCGAGGTCCTGCGGGTAGTGGTTGCGTCCGTCGACGATCACCAGGTCCTTGACGCGACCGGTGATGTAGAGCTCACCGTCGAGCCAGACGCCGTAGTCGCCGGTACGCATCCACAGGCCGTCGGCCGGGGCGCCCTCGGAGTGGCTGCCCTCGGGGAGCGGGGCGACGAGCTTGTTGTGGAAGGTCTCCTCGGTCTCGGCGGGCTTGTTCCAGTAGCCGGCGCCGATGTTGAGGCCGTGCAGCCAGATCTCGCCGACGTGACCGTCGGGACGCTCGGAGGCGGTCTCCGGGTCGACGATGACCGCCCACTGGCTCACCGCGACCTGGCCGCAGGACACCTGGGCGACCGAGTTGGGCGTGCCCTCCTCGACGACGGTCAGCTTGCCGGCGTTGAGATCGTCGCGGTCGACGTAGATGACCTTCGCCTCGTTCTCACGCTGGGTCGCGGAGACGAAGAGGGTGGCCTCGGCCATGCCGTAGCAGGGCTTGATGGCCGTCTTCGGCAGGCCGTAGGGCGCGAAGGCCTCGTTGAACTTCTTCATCGAGCTGACCGTGACCGGCTCCGAGCCGTTGATCAGGCCGATGACGTTCGACAGGTCGAGTTCCTCGCCCTCCTTGGGCAGGCCGCGCGCGGCGGCGTGTTCGAAGGCGAAGTTCGGGGCCGCGGCGTAGGTCTCCGCGCCGTCGGCGGCCGCGGCGAGTTCCTTGATCCAGCGGCCGGGGCGGCGGACGAACGCCTGCGGGCTCATGATCGTGATGTAACGACCGCCGAGCGCCGGCAGGATCACGGTCAGCAGACCCATGTCGTGGAACATCGGCAGCCAGGTGACGCCGCGCGCGTTGCGGTCGATCTGGATGGTGTCGGAGATCTGCAGGACGTTCGCGGCGACCGCCTGGTAGGTGATCTCCACGCCTGCGGGGACGCGGGTCGAACCGGACGTGTACTGCAGGTACGCGACGGTGTCCTTGTTGTGGTCCTTGCCCGCGATCGGGGCGACCCAGCTCGAACCCACCGAATCGGGGACCGCGTCGACGGCGATGACGCGCGGGCGCTCCTTGGCCGGCAGCGGCGCGAAGAAGTCGCGGACCGCCTCGGCGGACTTGGTGGAGGTGAGGATCGCGGTCGGCTTGCAGTCGTCGAGGACGGCGTGCAGACGATCGGTGTGGCCGGGCTCGTCGGGCGAGAACAGCGGCACCGCGACGTTGCTGGCGTACAGCGCGGAGAAGAAGCCGATCACGTACTCAAGCGACTGCGGCGCGAGGATCGCAACACGATCACCGGGCTTGGTCACCTGCTGCAGGCGTGCGGCGACCGCGCGCAGGCGCTTGCCGAACTGCGCCCAAGTCAGGTCCTGGGCTTCGCCGTCGCGCTCGCGGCTGTAGTCGATGAAACGGTAAGCCAGCGTGTCGGCCTGCTCACGTACGTTCTGCTCGACGTAGTCGACAAGCGTTGCTTCCTCGGTGAAAGAGATGTTTCCGGTCTCATCGAGAAAGTCTTCGAGTTCAGTCTTCAGCATTCATTACTCCTGTGGCCCCCTCGTGGACTCCCCCACGCGAGTGCAGTTCCCCGGTGACGTCCTTCGGCGACAACACCCGGCGCTTCTGCCATCCACGTCCTGTGCCGACCGCGGGATACGGTAGCGCACGTCCAGTTACACAACGAAAAGCTTGTGATCGTCATGGTCAGCTTCGAAAAAGCGTACGACGGTCATCCGGCGCACACCTTCGGTTCAACGACCCACCACCTCGCAGTTCACTCGCGAGACAGACGGCCATCCTACTCCCCCTTCAACTGGGCCAGTACGGGCGCAAAGGCGTCCATCTGGGTGGGGAAGACCCCGACGTAGGACATGGTCGTCCGGCGGCGGACCTCGCGGATCTGATCCGCGATCTCCTCGAAGCTGCCGATCGCGATGTACGGCGAGGACAGCACGTCGTCGACGGTGAACTCGGTGTCGTGCGCGATGTTCGGCGGGTAGCCCTGTTCGAGGGCCTTCAGCGCCATCTCGGCGGTTGCCACGCGATCGTCGGTGATGACGATGACGGCGATGGTCCAGTTCAGTTCGATCTCGTCGAAACGATCACCCGCGGCCTGGCGGATGCGGTCGACGCGTTCGGCCGTCTTCTCGATGGTCATGTCCGACAGCTTCATCTTGCCGTCGGGCGTGGTGCCCGGGGCGACGGAGATGATGTCGGCGTGCTTGGCGGCGAGAGCCAGCATCTTGGGCCCGCCACCGCCGACCGCGATCGGCGGGCGCGGTCCCTGTCGGGGTCGCGGGCTGCCCTCGAGGCCGTTGATCTTGTAGAACTCGCCGTCGAAGTCGACGGTCTCGCCGCGCATCAGGCCGTCGAGAATGGTCAGCGCCTCGTCGAGCCGGCGGATGCGGACGCCCGGGGACTCGAACTCGATCCCCGCCTTGTCGAACTCTTCCTTCATCCAGCCTGCGCCGATGCCGAGCTCGAGTCGTCCCTTGCTCAGCACGTCGATCGTGGTGGCCTCCTTGGCCAGCAGCGCCGGGTGGCGCCAGCCGTTGGCCAGCACCGACGTCGCCAGACGGATCGTGCTGGTGGCCTGGGTCAGCGCACCGAGCGCGGCCAGCGGACCGACCTGGTTGCCCAGGTGATCGGGCACCGCGAAGGTGTCGTAGCCGTACTCTTCGGCGGTCTGGGCCAGCTTGACGAACTTGCGGGCTCCGCCCTCGTCCTTGTTGCCCTCACCGCCCGCACCGAAGCGGAACTTGCGCAGACCGGAGGAGCTGCCACCCGCATCATTCGGGGGTTGCGTCATCGCTGTCCTCTCCTCGTGTCCGGCCGTCGGGGACGCCGTACGGCACCCTGTGTCGATCGCCCGGACGAAGCCCGGGCCAGCCCAACACGTTAATGCAGCGTGACGGCCCCGCAAAACGAATCGGTGGTCTCGGCGACAGGGTTACAGCGAGTTGGCCGACCGCGGGACGCCGAGGGGTCACTCGTGCGCGGGACGCGGGGCCTCGTCGATGAGGTCCTGGGCCCACGAGTACATCCACTGGGTCGCGGTGCGACCGTCAGACTCCCAGTACTTGGTGGTGGCGTACATCGCGTGGATCGGGTTGCTCGCGGCGTTGGCCAGCTTCGACACCGCGGCGAGCGGATTGAGGACCGTCGGCGAATCGCAGATGAGATCGCCTGGCGCACAAATGGACTGCACGCGGTCCTCGAGGTCGCCGAAGCCGCCGTTGCGCGGGCCGGTCATGGTGATGCCGGGGACGATGTTGCCCATACCGCCGAGCGCGATCTCCGCGCCGACGCCGTCGGGGCTGGGGTCCACGTCGTTCTGCTTGCCGGGCTGGCGGCGCCCGTCGGCGATGAGCCCGACTCCGAGGACGAGATCCTGGTCACCGTCTTCGAGCACACCCCGGCCGTTGCCGATGTTGCTGGCGAGATCACCCGCGATCACCGCCCCCTGACTGAAGCCCATCAGCACGTAGCTGGTGAGCGGGCAGCGCTTGTTGGTGTTGATGATCTTGCCGGCGGCACGCTTGTACCCCTGGGTGCGTGAGACGTTGTAGTCGGCCTGACGGTCGGCGAGGTTCGTCGGGTTCCGGAACTGTGCGGTGTAGGGCACCGTGTAGACCTCCGTCCGCGACGAGTCGAACTCCTTGGACAACGCGCGCGAGACCCGCAGCATCAGCGAATTCGGGTTCGCCGACGGCGCGTACGGGTCGTCGGTCGCACTCGACTCCCAGGTGCCGGGGATCACCACGGTCAGCACATCGGGACAGTCCGCGGGTTGCGCCTCGGGGCGTTCCTTGGACGGCGTCGACGGGACCTCCGGTCCGATCGGCGGGATCGGTCCGGGCCTCAGCCACACCAGGATGAGCAGCACGATGAGAACGATCGCGATGACCGCGAGCGCGAGGAGGAACAGGGAGAACTTCCCCAACCGCCGGGCGGGGCTCTTCCGAGCGCGGCCCGCGGTGCGTCTGGCCATCACGTCAGCAGTAGTGCTGTTCTGCTGCGCGAATCACCTTGTCGGCCTTGGTGTTCGCCTCTTCGACAGTCTTGGTCCCCGGCCCTACCGACGCGGTGACGAAGGCCTTCACCATGCCCGGGTCGGTGCCCTTCTGCTTGGCTCCGCACACGTACTTCGCCATGGTGAGCGAGACGGAGTGGTCGCCGTCGCCCATGAAGGTGACGTTGTCGGCCTTGAGTGCCGCGAGGTAGGCCTTGGCCTTGGCGTCGAGCGGGGCACCGCTGGGCCCCGGGAAGTTGTCCGGGACCTTGGTGCTCGGGTTGGGCTCGGTCTCGGGCAGCCTCGAGGTGGTGCCCGACGGCGCGTCCGAGACCTTGGCGGTCGGCTCGGCCGAGGCCGAACCCGACGCGGGTGTGGACGATCCCGCGGCCGAGTACAGCGACGTGGTGGTGACCGGGTTGTTGGTGATCGGCGCACTGGCCGTCGAATCGTCGGAGCACGCCGAGACCGAACCGAGCGCGAGTGCGAGGCCCGCCAGGGGCAGCACCAGCCGAGCACACTTCGTTGTCATCGCCACTTCCTGTCGAACCTCTATCCCGCCGGACGCGGCACAGCCGGACACTGCACCGCACGCCCCGCCAGGCTACCGTCCCCACACCCCTCGACGATCCCGCCCACCGGCGCGACCTGCACGAACACCTCGATTCCTCAGCGAAGTCTCAGCGCCCGCACACGTGCGGTCGAGGTTGGGGCCTCACTTCAGAACCTTCGTGCCGTCCTTGGCCGTCCACGTGATGCGGCCGTGCTCGAAGTGGTTGACCCGACCCTTGCCGTCGCGGGTCGGCTCCTCGTTGCTCACCGGCTTGCCGAGACGCCCGCCGGGACCGCCGGCCGACACGTAGGCTCCGCCGATCGCGCCGGTCGCGATCTTCGGACCCTTCGGGCCGGTGAAGATGCGGCCGTTGGCGAAGTCCTGGGCCTTGCCACCGGGAACGCCGTAGGCCGGGGTCAGGCAGCCGCCCAGGTCGCCCTTGTTGGCGTCCCAGAGCTTGCGGAAGGCGCCGTCGACACGGCAGGCGACCGCGTCCCGCGAGAGACCGAGAGCCGCGGCGGCCTGCGGCCACGCCTGCATCATCTCGAACTCCCAGTACGGCCAGGTGTGCGTTCCGGACGGACGGTAGACCGCCTGGCCAGGGATCCCCTTGCGGTTCAACTGGACCGCGAACTGCTGGGATGTGACGCGGCTGAGCATCTCCAGGCCGACGCCGGAGTAGTTGGTCGCGAGCAGCGGGATGTCGGAGGGTTTGTCGTGCTCGCCGACCATGCCGTTGCCGGAGGAGATGTAGAGACTCGTGCCCTGCAGCTTGTCGGCCAGGACGTACGGGTCGTGTTCCTTCCAGGCCGGGTCGGTGGGCGGACCGAACATCTTCATCGAGTCGTAGCCGCCGCCGTCGCGGACGGCGAACTGGATGGCCTGCGGCATACCGAACGAGCTGAACTGCAGGATGCCGGAGAACGACGCGGCGAACTTGTAGAAGCCGGGGTTGCGCGCGGCCAGCATCATCGCGGCCGAGCCACCCATCGACAGACCCTCGATGCCGCGGACGTCCGTGGAGCGCCAGTCGTTCTCGAGGATGGGCGGGAGTTCCCGCATCAGGAACGTCTCCCACTTGTAGTTCTTGCCGCGGTCGGGTTCCTTCCAGTCGGTGTAGAAGCTCGACTCACCACCGATCGGCAGGATGACGTTGACGTTCTTGTCCTTGTAGAAGTCGACGATCTTGGTGTTCAGAACCCAACCGCTCTGGTCGTCCTGCGCACGCAGACCGTCGAGCATCGTCATCTGCGGGAACTTCTCCTTGGGCTTGGCATGCCAATCGCGCGCCAGGAGGATCTGTACCTGGATGTTGGTGTTCATCGACGGCGAGTACACCCATAGGGCGACGCGGCGATCGGTGTACCAGTAGGTGTTTGTCACCTTGCCCGGAGGCACCGGGGCCGGTGCGGCTGCCGGAGCCGCCGACGACGGGGGTGCAGCCGACGACGGGGGTGCAGCCGGAGAAGCCGGGGGTGCAGCCGGAGAGGCCGGGGGTGCAGCCGGAGAGGCCGGGGGCGCAGCTGGGGATGCCGGGGCGGGAGCCGCCGGCGAGGCCGGGGCCGGTGCCGGCGCGGGCTCGGCGCCCGCGAGGCCCTGACCCACGACAAGTGTCATCACGGCCACGATCGCCACCACGGCGGCCATCGCCGCTCGCCAGGCCACTCGGGCACCGACCGGTCGGGTACCACTGATTCGCCGCATCACTCTCCAGAACTCCTTCGACCCAGTACAACGGCGTCCGCACGTTCTGACCGATTCCCCGTCAGTCACAACTGCATCATCAATACCAAACGCCTCAGGAGTTTCTTACACGGAATCCGGCCCCGGTGTCCGAACGCCACGCTGTGACTCGTGGGATTTGTGTGACAGTTGATACCAACCCATCCGGCGGCAGTCCGTAGCGAAACACGACGACGCCCCGCCCGGGAATCCCGGACGGGGCGTCGTGAAGGCCGTGTCAGGCCGGTCTGTTACCGATCAGCGGAAGAAGCCGCGGTTCTTGGCGTTCCAGACCATGTCCTGCCAGTAACCCCAGGCGTGGGTGCCGTTGGCGTAGTACGTCATGAGCGGCACGCCCTGGACGAACGCGGCAGCCTCGAAGGCCTTCGACTGGGTGAACGCCAGCAGTTCCAGCGTCGAACCCTTGAACAGATCGTCGAAGACGTTGGGCAGCGAGTTGTACTTGCCGAAGAGACCGTTGCCCGAGCCCACGAAGATCTTCATGCCGCGCATGTTGCCGATGTTCCAGAAGGGATCGTTCTGGAACCAGCGGATGCTCCACGGCGGGCCCCACATCGCGTCGATGTTCCACG
Organism: Gordonia metallireducens; assembly: GCF_021245825.1. NCBI lineage: Bacteria > Bacillati > Actinomycetota > Actinomycetes > Mycobacteriales > Gordoniaceae > Gordonia > Gordonia metallireducens. The sequence goes on from NZ_JAJQJP010000030.1 coordinate 202,646, forward strand.
GCTTGGGATCGACGTCGAACATCGCCAGGCGCAGCGCGGTGCGCATACCGGGGGCGCTCAGGAAGTTGTAGCCCGACAGCGAGCCGGCACGGTCGAAGTGCTGACGGTTCTGCGCGCCGATGACGAGGGCGGCGTTACCGCCCATCGACAGACCCATGATCGCGTAGCGCTTCGACGCGCCGACGCGGAAGCCACGCTTGTCGAGGGCACCGACCAGCGACTTGGTGATGGCGCAGTTCCAGCGGTAGCGGTACGCCTGGCGGTTGAAGTTGCTGGGTGCATCCCAGTCGGTGTAGAAGCTGGCCGGTCCACCGATGGGCTCGACGACGTTGACGCCGGACTTCACCATCTCCTGGACGTTGGTGTTGATCTCCCAGCCGTTGTAGTCGTACTGGGCGCGCATACCGTCGAGCAGGATGACGGTCTTGTAGTTGCCCGGCCTCTTCCAGGCGCGGACCTTCACATCGGGCATTCCGCAGCCGTTGACAAAGAACTCCTGCTTGCCGACCTGCGTTCCGCCGATCCGGGCGCTGGCCTGGCCGGCGACCACGCCGGTCAGTCCCACAACTGTCAGCACGGCGACGAGTGCGGCGATCAGCCGGTTCCCCATCCGGCCGCGCGCAGGCTTGGTCGCCTGAGTGGCAGCTTCACGCATGTACAGAATCTCCCTCTTCGGCCGATCGGATCACCGGAGGTCTTGCCTCCTGCAGAACCCGACCGGTTCTTGTGCGTCTCACATCTCTCGTCCCCCGGCGCAGAGCGCGGCGCGACGATGGTTTCCGAGCCGATCTCGCATGCGATTCGCCGTCGGCGAGCCTATTCGATGCCCCCGACCGTGACAAACCTTGTGATCGCGATCACAACCCCCGTCACCGTGCGTGCCCCGGCACTTTCCAGGACACATCGGTCACGAACGGTTTATCGACCTCTGACGCCGGGACGTTACCGATCCGAGATGTTCCGGGGCAAGTCCTCAGCGCAGAGTGCGGGTTTTCTGTGCATTTACTTGGGTTCGTGTGCCAGGGTCGCGCGCACCCGCGAACCGCCCGTGTGCCCTCTACTCCGGGTTCACGGGCGGCGGCATCTCGAGTCCGCACCGGGCGATCTCGTACTCCGGCTCGCGCTGGATCCGATAGCTGTTGAACGTGAACGCCTGCTTCAGATTGTATTTGAAGCGGGTGAACGACCACGGTCCCTCGAAGGACGCGAACCGGTCCTTGGTCTCAGGGCACTGCAGCGCCACCTGCGCCTGACGGACGAGGTCCTCGTCGAGGTATCCCGGCAGAACCGGCTTGCGCGGATAGGCCCCGGCCTCGGCGACGACCCATTCGCTGGGCAGGATCTTGTCGTGCCCGATGCGGCCGTCCTCGAGCCGCTCGGTGTGTGCGGCGAGCGGATAGGCCAGACCCATCTGGTCGATGACGCGCACGTCGAGCGGCGCGTTCATGCTCGTCATGCCGAGATTGAGGAAGTAGACCGTCACCTGACGCTCGGCACCCTTGGGCATCACCGCGGGCAGCTGCGCGACGTACCACTCGTCGTAGTTGAACGACGGCAGGATGACGCCGCCGTCCTCGCGGTACTTGTCGATCTTCTCGACCATCGCGCTCATCCGCGGGTAGGCGAGGTAGTCCTCGGCGGTCACCGGGTTCTCGTTGCCCATGTTGGTCACATAGAAGCGACGCTCGTCGACGATGCCGCTGCGTCCGATGTCGATGCCGGCGTTGGGCAGCACGTTCGCGTGGGTGCTGATCCCCCACACGAGGACAGTGATCCACAGGCCGGCCATGGCGACCGCACCGGCCAGTCCGACGCGGGTCCGCCGACGTTCGGCCGGCGACACCTCGACAGGTTCGGGCTCGTCGTCGATGACGGACTCCTGCGCGGCACGACGCCGGCCGAAGGCGGCACCGAGATGCGCGGGAACCGTCAGCGGTACGACCATGAGCGGCAGCAGCGTGACGAACAGCGGCACGAGCAGGACGCGGCCGTGCATGAAATCGCCACCCTGGCGCATCCAGTAGACGATCAGGATGAGGCCGGCCACCACGACCACGGACACCACGGCGGTCGACGACTGGAGCCGGGCCGACAACGCGCCCAGGCGGGAGCGGTCGGGGTCGACGGTGACCGGGTCCACGGTGCTCGTGGCGGCATCGGCACGCAGGCGTGCACCGACGACAAGGATCACGCCGGCGACGACGGCCATGACGACCGGCAGCAGGAGCACGTACGGACCGAAGAGGTTGGTCAGGTAGGCGAAACCCTGCTCCCACTTGGCACCGCTGGCGTCCTTGGCGACCGCCGGGTTGGGGACGAGCAGGGCGTAGTAGCCCATCCGGAAGATCTGATAGCCCACCGGGAGTGCACCGGCGACGACGGCCACGCCGAGCCGCATCTTCCAGCCGAGCGGCGCGAAGAAGACGAGCACGAGCACCAGTCCGCCGAACACGGTGAGCTCGGGCCGGACCAGCGGTGCGAGACCCGCGGTGAACGCGAGGGCGAGCGTTGCCGCCGATGCCCGACGAGTGGTCTGTGGACCGCGTCGGGCCCAGGCGACGAGCTGACACCACAGGACGGCGGCCCAGAAGATGCAGAGGCCGTTCTCCAGACCGCTCGTCGCGAAGTCGCGGGCCGGCGGGATGGCGATGTAGATGATGGCGCCGAACGGGAGCAGCAGCGTCCAGCCGTCGCCGGTGATCCCACCGAGGCGGTTGCCGTAGAGACGCGCGCTGCCGTACATGGCGATCGGGATGGCGGCGACCGAGCACACCAGTGCCACCCAGAGGGCGACGTACTCGAGCTGGCCGTCGGTGACCCACGCCCAGAACCACAGCAGGTAGGTCCAGGCGGTCGAGGTGTTGGCCTCGACGCGTTCGCCCGCGTTGAACACCGGCCCGTTGCCGGCGAAGAGGTTCCGCAGCGTGCGCAGCACGATCAGGCCGTCGTCGGCGATCCACCGGCGCTGCCAGGCGCCGACGGCGAAGAACGTGCTGACAGCGACGGCGCCGATCAGGAAACTGGCCGCGGCGAGACGACGCCGCGCCCTGTCGACCACGGGCGCGCCCGTCGCGTGGGTGCCCTCTACCTGGGGGTCGTCGACGGAATCGGTACCGACACCGTCGGTGGGTTGCAGACCGTCAATTGACTGCATAGACCGCGACACCCACGCATACTAACCAGGCCACGGCCAGCAGTTGCAGAATGCGGTCGCCGAGGGCGATCTCCTCGGGCTCCCCTGCTGCGCCACCGTCGACGTCGACCGCATAACGCAGGATCGCAACCGTGAACGGCACCATCGAGATCGCGTAGGCGACGTTGGTGTCATGGTTCTCGGCGCCCTTGTCGAACGCCCAGAGTCCGTAGAAGACCACCACGGCCGTGGCCGACAGCGTCCAGACGAAACGCAGGTAGGTCGTGGTGTAGTACTGCAACGCCTTGCGGATCTTGGCGCCGGTGCGCTCGGCGAGCTGCAGTTCGGCGTACCGCTTGCCGGCAGCCATGAACAGCGAGCCGAAGGCCATGACGAGCAGGAACCACTGCGACAGCACGATCTCGGCGGCGACGCCACCGGCGATCGCGCGCAGCAGGAAGCCCGACGACACGATGCAGATGTCGATGACGGCCTGGTTCTTGAGGCCGAAGCAGTAGCCGAGCTGGATGACCAGGTAGATCGCGATGACGACCGCGGTCTGCCAGTTCGCGAGGAACGAGATGCCGATGGACGCGGCCAGCAGCACGGCGGCGAGGCCGTAGGCCAGCGGCACCGGGACCACGCCGGCGGCGATGGGACGGAACCGCTTGGTCGGGTGGTTACGGTCGGACTCGACGTCCATCGCGTCGTTGACCAGGTAGATGCTCGACGCGGCGAGGCAGAATGCGACGAAGGCGATGGCCGCGGAGCCCAGCACCGAGGCGTCGGTGATGTTGCCGGCGGCCAGCGGCGCGGCGAGCACCAGGACGTTCTTCACCCACTGCCGCGGACGGATCGCCTTGATCAGCCCGGTGGCCAGGTTCTTCGGGGGCCCGGCGACCTTCCCGTGCTCGATCGGCTCCTCGCTCATGCATTCTCCCTGTGTCGTGTCACCCGTGCGATGACGGGGGACGCGGCGAGTCGCAGCGGCCCGCCGGGCACCGCGGCCGTGAGGCCGAGCCGGGTCAGGGCGCGCGCCGCGCGGCGGGCACGTCCTGAGGCCGGAGCATTCCGGGTGGGTTCGAGCAGCACCTTATCGCCCGCGATGACAGCGGCTGCGCTCGCGGCACCGATCGCGGCACCCGCGGTGACGTCTGTCGGATAGTGAACGCCGAGTACGAGACGCGACAGGAGCATCGGCGGCACCAGCACCGCGGGCAGCACCTTGGCGTCCCAGCCGGCCGCACGGCCGATCAGGATCGCCGCGGCGGTGGTCGAGGTGGCGTGCGACGACGGGAAGCTCAGCTTGCTCGGCGTGGACACCCCGATGTCGATGGCCGGATGGGCCGGCCGGGGCCGGCGCACGATGCGCTTGATGATCACCGAGGCCGCGTGCGCACCGAAGGCGCCCACACCGGCTTCGATCCACAACTGCTGCGAGCGCACGTCGCCGCGGGCGCGCGCCAGCGTCCAGCCGGCACCGGAGACGGCCAGCCAGCCCAGGGCGTGCTCGCCGAGGTGCGACAGACCGCGAGCCGCCGACCGCACACCCGGACGGGAACCGATGCCCGTCTGGATGGCGACGAGGACCTTCTCCTCGCCCGCGAGAGGTCTGGGGGCGTCGTCGGCCGGGAGCTTCGTCGACTCCTCGACCTGTACGTCGGGACTACTCGATTCCGAAGACACCCGCCCAGCTCTCCTTACTGGTCAACTCACGATGTGCGGCGCGGTACTGCTGCTTCATGTCGCCGAACTTGTCCTGAAGTTCCTTGATCAGAGCGAAATGCTCGCGCGCGAGGGCGATCATCTTCTCGCGATCACGCTGCCGGTACACCACTCCCCGACCGTCGGCCGTGGTGACGGTGACACCGTCGACGCGGCCGAGTGAGAACCAGCGCGCCTCGATCGGCGGGTAGTTCGCCTGCGGCACCTCGTGATGACGAGGGTCGGCGGGTCGGGCGTTGTTGACCACCGAAGCGGCCAGCGCCTTGATCTTGCTGATGGGATTCAGCGGGATCGACGTGCCCAGATGCGTTGCCTCGCCGGAGGTCCGGGGCAACTCGGTGGCCGACGGCAGCACGACCGCATCCGGGTACTCCTTGCGTATCGCCGCGACCTTCGGCAGCGCGGTCGGCAGGAGGCTGCGGATGTGGTCGGGACCGGCGAGGAAGTCCCGGATCGCCTCGTTCTGGATGGCGACCGTCGAATACTCAAGGCAGAGAAGATGTTTCGCGGTCGCCTTGGTCATCGACCGCAGGATGCCCTTGATCGGTCCGTCGTGGTGGATGGACGCGACGACGAGCCGGTTGCGCAGATGGAAGTACGCCTGCCAGTCGATGGCGTCGTCCTTGTCGCTCCACGCCATGTGCCAGATCGCGATGCCCGGAACGGTGGCCGTCGGGTAACCGGCCTTGGCCGCGCGCAGCGCGAATTCCCAGTCGTCCCACTTGATGAACAGCGGCATCGGCAGACCGATGGTCTCGGCGCATTCGCGGGGGATCATGCACATCCACCAGCCGTTGCCCTCGACGTCGATCCGGCGGTGCAGGTTCTTCGAGTTCTCGCGGTCCCGCAGCGGGTACTCGGAGAAGTTGTGGTCGTATTCGACGAACGGCGCCGCGGTCCACATGAAGTTGTCGCGGCGGATGACCTCACCCATGCAGTGCAGGTGGCTGCGGTCCTGCAAGTTGAGCATCTGTCCGCCGACGAGCATGGGGGACTTGGCGAATCGCGACATGGCCAACGCACGCAGGATCGAGTCCGGCTCGATGGCGATGTCGTCGTCCATGTAGAGGATGTACGGCGAATCGGTGAGTCGCAGCGCCTCGTACATGATGCGTGCGTAGCCACCCGAGCCGCCGAGATTGCCCTGGTCGAAGATGTGCAGCCGGTCGCCCAGAGCCGTTGCGGCCTCGGTGTATCCGGGTTCGTCGACGACCTTCTTGGTGCCCTGGTCGGGCATGATGACCGCGTCGATGACCCCGTCGACCATCGGGTCGGAGGTCAGGGCGGCGAGTGCGTTGACCGCGTCGGTGGGCCGGTTGAAGGTCGGGATACCGACGGTCACGCGCTTGGTGTCGGCGTCGGAGGTCGGCGCGTCGATCGGCGAATACCAACCGGCGGAGACGATCTCGGTGTCGGTGTCGGTGGTGATGTCGAACCAGATCCAGCCGCCGTCCTCGAACGGGCCGAGATCGAGCTCGAATTCGACCACACCGCGGCCATGTTCGTCGGTCGCGATCAGATCGCCGCCGATACCGATGCGCGAACCGTCGATCTTGGAGCGGTACAGGTCGACGCGAGCGGTGCCCACCACCTCGATGCGCAGCACGACCGAGTCCAGGATGCTCCAGCGACGCCAGTAGGCGGCTGCGAAGGCGTTGAAGTAGGTCTCGAAGCTGACCTCGGATTCGCCGCCGAGGAGCACCGAGGTCCGACTCGGTGCGTGTGCCCGCCGGTGGTTGGAGTCGGACTCGAGCAGGTACAGCGACCGCACGTCGAGCGGCTCACCCGCGCGCGGGAAGATGACGCGCTGCAGAAGGGATTTCGCCTTCGACGGTCCGATGCCCGCGTCGGGGATCTCGGACTGGTTCACGGGGGTCACCGTCATCTATTCGGCTCCTGCGGGGTCGGACACCAGCGGCGCACCGTCACGCAGATGCGGCGCAAGGGTGTTGTCGAACATGGTGAGCGCGCTGGCGATCGCCATGTGCATGTCGAGGTACTGGTAGGTGCCGAGGCGACCACCGAACAACACGTTCGCACTGGCGGTCTCGGTGCGGGCGAGTTCGCGGTAGGCCGAGAGCTTGGCGCGGTCGTCGGCGGTGTTGATCGGGTAGTACGGCTCGTCGTCGTCATCGGCGAAGCGGCTGAACTCGCGCATGATGACCGTCTTGTCCGCCGGGTAGGAGTCCCGTTCCGGATGGAAGTGACGGAACTCGTGAATTCGCGTGTACGGCACGTCGGCGTCGTTGTAATTCATCACCGGGGTTCCCTGGAAGTCGCCGGTGTCGAGCACCTCGGTCTCGAAATCGAGTGTGCGCCAGCCGAGTCGGCCGGCGGAGTACTCGAAGTAGCGGTCCAGCGGGCCGGTGTAGACGACCGGCGCGTCGGGGTTCTGCTCACGCAGCTCGTCGCGGACGGCGAACCAGTCGGTCGACAGGCGCACCTCGATGCGCTCGTCGGCGGCCATGTTCTCCAGCCAGGCGGTGTAACCGTCGACCGGCAGGCCCTCGTACTTGTCGTTGAAGTACCGGTTGTCGAAGGTGTACCGGACCGGGAGGCGGGTGATGTTGCCGGCGGGCAGCTCGGTGGGATCGGTCTGCCACTGCTTGGCGGTGTAGTGCTTGATGAACGCCTCGTAGAGCGGACGCCCGATGAGGCTGATCGCCTTCTCCTCGAGGTTCTTGGCGTCGGCGGTGTCGATCTCGCCGGCCTGCTCGGCGATCAGCTTGCGCGCCTCGTCGGGCGAGAAGTAGCGACCGAAGAACTGGCTGATGAGGCCGAGACCCATCGGGAACTGGTAGGCCTGCCCGTTGTGCAGCGCGAACACGCGATGCTGGTAGTTCGTGAAGTCGGTGAACTGGTTCACGTACTCCCACACCCGGTCGTTCGAGGTGTGGAACAGGTGGGCGCCGTACTTGTGGACCTCGATACCGGTCGTCGGCTCGGCCTCGGAGTAGGCGTTGCCACCGAGATGGTTGCGCCGTTCGATCACGAGGACCCGCTTGCCCAGCTGGGTGGCCGCCCGCTCGGCGACGGTGAGACCGAAGAATCCGGAGCCGACGACGATCAGGTCATAGCTGCTACTGGTTGCCACGGGTCCTCAGGGTAACGGACCCTTCCTGAGGATTCTCCGAGCCACGGTGGTCGCCGGGTAATGTTCGATCGTCGGTCTGCAGACATCGGGCCGGTTGTTCTGCTTCTCGAGTAGTTCGGGGCACCGTGACGTCATCACCTGAGTTGTCGGCACCCGTGGCCGCCGCGCCACCTGCTGCGGTGGCCTCCCCCATCACCGACATCGTGGTGGTCGTGCCCGTCCACAACGAGGAGACCCTGCTTCCCTCCTGCCTGGGCGCACTCGACGCCGCGGTCGCCACCGTCCGGGCGTCGGTGCAGGTGATCGTGGTGCTCGACTCCTGCGACGACGACTCCGCCGGCGCCGTCCCCGGCCACATGACGACAGTCCACGTGACTGCCAGGTGCGTCGGCACCGCACGGCGGGCGGGGTTCGCCGCGGCCTCGCCGACGCCGGCCGACACCACCTGGTTCGCGACGACCGATGCCGACTCGGCGGTGCCGCCCGACTGGCTGCTCACCCATGTCGCGGCTGCAGACTCCGGAGCCGACGCGTTCGTGGGGATCGTCACTCCCGACGGCTTCGACGGGTGGCCGCCCGGAACCGGGACGATGTTCGATGCCCGCTACGACGCCCGACCCGGTCACCGCCACGTGCACGGGGCGAACCTGGGCATGCGGGCGACCGCCTACGCCGCTGCGGGCGGATTCCGGGATCTCGACGCGCATGAGGACGTCGACCTCGTCCGGCGGCTCGAGAAGGCCGCCGTACCGATCGTCTGGGGCGCGGACGCCCCGGTACGCACCTCGACGCGGCGGGTGGGCCGGACCGTCGCCGGTTTCTCCTCCTACCTGCGTGAACTCACCGATCAGCTTCCCGGGACCATCCGATGAGCACCGAAGCGGCCCGCAAGATCGTCGACTCCGCCGGGTTCGGCCTGCCTCGACCCGGCACCGGTTCGACACTCGAGCGATTCGCCGCGCTCACCCGCCTCTGCTCCGACGACATCAGCACCGGGCGGCTCGTCGAGGCGCATGCCGACGCCGACGCCATCCTCGGCGAGATCGTCGGCGGCGCGGTTCGTCCGGGCGAGTTATGGGGCGTCTGGGCTGCTCAGCCGCCCGGGACGCGGGTCGACGCCCGGCAGGCCGCAGACGGATTCCGGCTCGACGGCGTCAAGGAGTGGTGTTCAGGCGCAGGGGCGTGCACCCATGCGCTCGTCACGGCTGCGACCGTCGACGGCAACCGCCTGTTCGCTGTCGACCTGCGGCAGGCGGGCGTGTCCACCGACCTCTCGTCCTGGCACGCCGCCGGCATGCGGGCCACCGACACCGGGACCGTCACCTTCGAGGCGGTGCCCGCAACCGCGGTCGGCGCGGTCGGGGCGTATCTGGATCGTCCCGGCTTCTGGCACGGTGGAATGGGGGTTGCGGCGTGCTGGTTCGGCGGGGCGCGGCGAGTCGCCCGGCCGCTGTACCGCGCGGTGAGCCGCTCCGACGACCCGTTCCTGCGGATGCACGCCGGCGCGGTGGACGCACAGCTCGCAGCCGGGTGGGCCGCGATCGAGGCCGCCGCCCGGCACATCGACGCCGACCCCACCGCTCCGTCGCAGCGCGAGGCGTTCGCCCTGCGGTGGTCGATCGAACAGATCGCGACCGCCGTCATCGACCGGGTCGGGCGCGCGCTCGGCCCGGGGCCGATGGTCGCCGACCCCGATCACGCCCAGGCTGTCGCCGACCTCTCCGTCTACATCCGGCAGTCGCACGCCGACGCCGACCTCGCGGTTCTCGGGTCTCTCGTCGACGGACACATCCCGGGCCCCCTCGAGGAACCCGCGAAGGAGGATTCATGACCTCGGATGCCGACAGCATGTCGGAGCGTTTCGCGGCAACGCCGGTCGCCGAGAACGGAACCCCGGAAATCGAGTGGCAACGCTGGTTCGCCGTCCGAGGTCGCTGGCCGGGCGTGGATCTCTCGGTCGATCGCCTGGTCGTGCTGTCCGCGCATCCCGACGACGAGGTGCTCGGGGTCGGCGCTCTGCTCGCCGCGGCCGCACGCCGCGGGATCGAGGTGGTGACGGTCTGTCTGTCCGACGGAGCGGCGTCGCACCCGGGCTCGCCGACACTCACACCGAACCAGCTGGCCGACCGGCGCCGCGGTGAACTCGACTCGGCAACAGCACAATTGGGCCTGCGCCCATCCCGATGGTGCGGTCTCCCCGATGGCGGTCTCGCCGAGCACGAGGAGGAGATCGAGGTGATCGTGTCCCGGGTTCTCGCCGAGAAACCGGACGTCGCCACCGGCCTGCTGGCCGTGTGGGCGCACGACGGCCATCCCGACCACGAGACCGTGGGCCGTTGCGCCCAGAGCGTCGGCGACCGGCTCGGCGTCCCGTTGTGGATGTACCCGATCTGGATGTGGCACTGGTCACTTCCCGACGATCCGGCCGTCCCGTGGCATCGGGTTCAGACCTTCGACCTCGACGACGAGGCGCTCGCGCGCAAACGTGCGGCGGTCGAGGCATTCGTCACCCAGGTCAACCCCCTCTCGGATGCCCCCGAGGACGCCGTCGTCCTCGGTCCGCACATTCTGGCCAGACTGCTCCGCGATCGGGAGTTCGTGTTCGTATGAGATTGCCCGACAGCTACTTCCATGACATGTACGCGGCTAGCGACGACCCGTGGGGCTTCACCTCGCGGTGGTACGAGCAGCGTAAGTACGCACTGACACTGGCCGCACTGACCAAGCCGCGTTACCGATCGGTCTTCGAGCCCGGATGCTCGATCGGGGTGCTCAGCGAGGGGCTGGCCCCGCGGTGCGACCGGCTGCTGTCCACCGATCTCAGCCCGCGGGCCGTCGACCTCGCCCGACAGCGGCTCGCCGGGCACCCCCACGTCGACGTCCGGATCGGCGACATCGCAGCCGACTGGCCGTCGCAACGCTTCGACCTCGTCGTTCTCAGCGAGGTGCTCTACTACCTGGACGCGGACACGCTGGCCGACCTGATCGCCCGCCTACCAGCGGCTCTGGCTCCGGGCGGGGAGGTCGTTGCCGTCCACTGGCGCTGGCCCGTCGCCGAGTATCCGCAGTCCGGCGACGACGTCCACGCGGCTCTGGCCGAATCTCCGATGGTGGCCTCGACGTCGTACTCCGACACCGATTTCCGGCTGGATGTTTTCCATCTGTCACCTGAACGGTCGGTTGCGCAACGAGAGGGACTCGTCGATTCGTAGGGCTTATACGATCCGGCATAATAGATTCTCGACAAACGAGTGTTTCGTTTCCTGCGCTCAGCTGTCGTGCGGGGCTGAGGCGCGCGAAATGCGGTCTCCCAAGGAGGCAGGAGTGACCCAGTTGTCGGATTTCGGAGCGCAGATGACGCGCATCGCCGGCGAGATGCGTAAACAGAGCGACGACACCGAAGCCGCTGTGCGTTCGATGACGAAGTACGCCGTCGACGCCATCCCGGGCGCCGAGTACGCGTCGGTGACGCTCGTGTCGAACGGTGTCGTCGAAACCCCCGTCACGATCGGCGACCTGGGCGGCGAAGCGGACGAACTGCAGCGCGAGCTCGGCGAGGGTCCGTGCATCCGCGCCGCGGTCAACGACGTGACGGTGTGGATCGACGACATGCACGTCGAGGAACGCTGGCCGCGGTTCGCCGCGGCCGCCGCCGACATCGGCATCCGGTCGATGGCCTGCTTCTTCCTGTACATCGACGGAGATGACTTCGGCGCGCTGAACCTGCACAGCACCCGTCCCCACGCGTTCCCCACCGAGGCGCGCCAGTTGGGCGAACTGTTCGCCGCGCACGCCGCGACCGCGTTCGGTGCCATCCAGGAGAAGCAGCAGCTCCGGGCCGCACTCAGCTCACGCGACATCATCGGTCAGGCCAAGGGCATGATCATGGAGCGCTACAAGCTCGACGCCACCGAGGCCTTCGCACTGCTCGCCCGACTGTCGCAGGACACCAACACCAAGCTGGTCGATGTCGCTGCGCAGATCGTCGTGGCCGGTCCGGAGACCTCCTAGCCGAGTCCGTCTTCCTTCGGGAACCCCAGCGCCGGGATGCCGCCGCGTCCCTGGAACTCCGCGAGACTCTTGCCGACCAGGACGCGCGGTCCGGTGGCCGGGGTGAAGAACATCATCCCCTTTTCGTATACCTGCGTGACGCCGGCGGCGTCGGGGGTCAGCGACGGGAGACCCATCGCCTCTCCGAGCGGGCCGGAGAGCCCGCCGAGGTCGGCGAACTTGCCGTCCATGGCCGAGGAGGCGATCTCCAGGAACTTCGCCCCGCCGGGGATGATCTGGTCGACGAGTTGCCCGAAGCTACCGAAGTCGAGTCCCAGCGAGGGCCCGGACGGTCCGGTGGGCGGCTTGACGATGCGCGGCGCCGGCTGGCCCTGGACGGTGAACCACGACGACTTCAGCTTGAGCTTGGTGCGGGCTTCTTCGCCGGAGACCTCGGAGGTTCCACCGGAACCCACAGCGCGGACCTTGATCGCGCGGCCGTGTTCAGCACCGAGGCCGTTGGCCTCGACGACCTCGAAGCTCCGGAGTGCACCGACACCGAACGCCGAGCCGATGGTGCCGGCGGAGATCGTCTCGGTCCAGTTGTGATTGGGCGAGACCGTGTCACCCTCGTCCGGTACGGCCGGGAATCGGCCGCCCGCCGAGAAGCCGCCCGTCGAGGCGGAGAACTCGGTGAATGCGGGCTGGCCGTTCTGCAGCAGGATCTGGCCTGCGGTCGCGTCGGCCGCCACATTCGTACGACGGTCTTCGCCGGACACGCCGCCGTACACCTGGGAGTTCTGGGTGTCGTCGATCTTCTTGCCGCCGGCGATGGCGGCGAGTGCATAGGTACGTGCGGCGACGGCCTGCGCCTGCAGCGCCGCGGCACCACCGGAGTCGGCCCAGGCGGGCAGACTCTCACGCGGGATGACTCCCTTGACGTAGTCGTCGATGTGGATGCGGTTGACCACGCGTCCACCTTCGAGGCCGAGTGCGCCCCGGTAAGCCTTCTCGGAACCGCAGAACTTGAGGAACTCGGCCGCAGGCCGGTTCGGCGCCATGCTCAGCGGTTCGACGAACGTGGCCGGGACGGAGCGGATCACGCCACCGCCGCAGCCGCTGCGGATGGTGGCCGTGCCCCCGGACAAGCTGACCGCCTGTCCGGGAGCCACCGTCTGACCTCCGACGCGCATTCCGGCGTCCGCATGCACATTCACCGAGTTCTGACCCGTGAGGGCCACGATGATCTCGGGCCTGTCCACCTTCCCCGCGGTGGTTCCACCGTAGAAGTGACGCAGGATCTGCTGTGCCGACCAGCCCTTACGGGCGTAGCCGTACGCACCCCATTGCCCCATTCCGCGGCCGTGGCCATGACCGTGTCCGATCAGCGTCACCGTCGACCCGACCGAAAGCTCGACCCCGAGGGTCGATTCCGTTGAACTCGCAGCGACGAGTCCTCCGGCCAGCAGTGCGGGCGCGAGCCCGGCCGCGGCCCAGGTCAGCAACTTTCCGCGAGTCCGTGCGGGCCGGGAACCGGTCGCCGGCCTCCCCGGCAGGAGCCGTCTGGGTCGGGCTTCGTTCACTGCAGAACACATCCTTCGGTCGCGACGACACCAGCCTCAGAAGTTGCCATGGAGCTACAACTTTCACTCGATCGTGGCCGATGTGACGATTGGGACTTACGTGACATTAGTGAACCTCATTCGCGTTCACCAAGTCGAGCGGATCACAACCGCATCACGAGTTGTGACTCGGATCGTGACCTCACCAATAACACCAGTAACACTGGCCTCATAGGTCACAAGACTGTCACGAGTGGTCCGACGTCGGCGTGTGTCGTGTCGGCAGAGGGTCTTCCCGCACCACGATGGCGGCCGACACCGAGCACGCCTCGACGCCCGCCCGGCGCGCGAGGCTGCGCATCGCATCGATGACCGGACACCCCTCCGGCGAGGAGACCCCCAGTGCGTTACCCCCGACCGAAGCATTCGATCGCTCTCGCGGCCATCGCCGCTGCGGTCGTCGCGAGTCCGTTCGCGGTGATCGCGAGCACCTCCGGCCCGCAGGCCGGCGACACCCGGCTCGTCGACAACAAGCAGAAGATCGCCAACACCGAGATCGAGCAGGTGCCGCTGCGTGAGTTGCCCGCCGCCATCCTCGACGTCGCGTCGTCGGGCCTCGCCGCCGCGGGCGTCGCGCTGCCGGAGATCGATCCCGATGCGTTCCCACTCCCCGATCTGACGGTCCCGCTGCCGAAGGGCATCGTGCCGAGCCCCTCCACACCGGGCACTTCCGAGTCGAGCGCACCCGAGTCGAGCGCACCCGAGTCGAGCGCACCCGAGACCACCTCCTCCGAGGCGCCTGCGCCGTCGACGACCGAGACCGATGATCCGGCTCCCGCTCCGACGAGCACCACGACCCCTCCCGTGACGACGATGCGCGACGGGCGCGAGGTGGGTGCAGCGGTGACGCACATCGTGCGCGAGGACCCCATCAAGATGGTCGCCTTCACCTGGGACCGCCCCGTGGACGTCGACCTGAAGCTGCGCGCCAAGCAGCCCGACGGGAAATGGAGTCCCTGGACTGTCCTGGAGCAGATCTCGAAGGGCGCCGTCCCGAGTGCCGAGAAGCCGGCGGGCACCGAACCGGTGTGGGTCGGCGATGCGCGGGAGGTGCAGGTCGCCGCGTCGAAGGACGGCCTGGCGATCCCGGCCGCCGAGACCCAGGGCGGCGACCTGGCCCAGCTGGCCGTCGGCTCCGGAAGCGAGATCGTGACGAAGCTGGCCGAGACGGCCCTCAACACCCTCAAGGCGACCCTGATCAGCCCGGAGGGTCTGCTGTCGCTGGGTTCGTCGTTGCTGTCCCCGCTGACCGGCGGACCGCAGGTGGTCGCGCGTCAGCAGTGGGGTGCCGACGAGGGGATCCGCTGTTCACAGCCGGTGTACTCGCCGCAGCTCAAGGGAGCGATCGTGCACCACACCGCGGGTAGCAACGACTACACCCCGCAGCAGTCGGTCGAGATCGTGCGCGGCATCTACGCCTATCACGCACAGAGCCTCAACTGGTGCGACATCGGCTACAACGTGCTGGTCGACAAGTACGGACAGATCTTCGAAGGCGCGTTCGGCGGACTCGACCGCAACGTGGAGGGCACCCACACCGGCGGGTTCAACAAGGACACGGTCGGCCTCTCGTTCATCGGCAACCTGGAGGAGGTGCCGCCCACCGCGGCGGCGGTGGCCGCGGCCGGACGCTTCCTGCGCTGGCGACTCGGCAAGGCGGGTCTGAACCCCGCGGGCACGGCGACCCTGATGTCGGAGGGTTTCGCGGGCACCAAGTTCGCGGCCGGGACGCAGTCCAACCTGCCGATGATCTCCGGCCACCGCGACTACAACAGCACCAGTTGCCCTGGCGTGCACGGTTACGCGGCGCTGGAGCAGGTCCGTGCGCTGGCAGGTGGCGCGGCGCCGGCCCCGGAGACGACACCCGAGGCGGCCCCGGAAGGAGCACCGCCCGGTGAGCCCGGAGCGCCCGAACAGGCCCCGGGCCCCGCACCGGAGGCAGGCCCGCCGGCAGCGTGAGCGGCGGTCAGGCGAACCAGCGCTCGAGCACCTTCGCGACGCCGTCGTCGTTGTTGCCGACCGTGATCTCGTCGGCGGCGTCGAGCGCGGCCTGATGGCCGTGTCCCATGGCGACGCCGTGGCTCGCCCAGGTAAGCATCTCGACGTCGTTGGGCATGTCGCCGAAGGCGATCAGTCCGTCGCCGGGTAGCCCGGTGGCCTCACAGAGGCGCGCGAGGCCGGAGGCCTTGTGCGTACCCGGTACCGACAGTTCGACGAGGCCGTTGTCGGTGGAGAAGGTCACCTGGGCGAGGTCGCCGACGAAGGGCTGCAGTCGCGCGGCCATCTCGCCGCTGGGCATGTCCGGTTTCCGTACGAGCAGCTTCACCGCCGGTTCGCTGAACACCTCGTCGTCGCCGACCTCGACGTGGTCCGGGTTCAGCCAGGCGTGTTCGTAACCCGAGCTCGCGACGAACGGCGGCGTCGCGGCGTCGTGTGCCGACCGTCCGGCGCGTTCGGCGGCGATACCGCATCCCGGGATCTGCCGGTAGGCGATCTCCCCCAGCTTCACGAGGGCGTCGGATTCGAGGTTGGCCGACCACAGGACCCGATCGTGCTCGGCGTCGTAGATGATGGCGCCGTTGGCGCACACCGCGTATCGGACGAAGGCGTCGGTGCCGGCGAACTGGTCGGTGATCTCGGCGATCCACCGGGGCGGACGACCTGTCGCGAGCACGAACTCGACGCCGGCCGCACGGGCCGCCGACAACGCGGACACGGTTCGCGACGACACCCGGTTCTCGTCGTCGATCAGTGTTCCGTCCACGTCGCTGGCGATGAGGGTGGGTGGACCGAATGTCATCTGTTTCCTCTGTCTCGGGCCTGGGTGGCCTCGCGTTGTCTTGCCGCGGCCTTGCGGGCGCGGGCTTCGGCTTTGCGGAGCGCCTCATCGGCCTCGATGACCGCGGCCTCCTGTGGTGTCGGGGCAGACCCGCCGAGCCGGGCAGGTACCCAGAACTCGCCTGCCGGGTGCGGGCCGTAGGCGTCCTGGACCTCGAGGAGCATGGCCTCCATCACCTCGTGCAGCCGCAGGGTCTCGCGTTCGGGTTTCTCACCGGGGTCGACGGTGAACGGCAATCCGTATCGGACGTGCACCGGGATGCGGCGGCGGCCCATGTTCCGTGGGCCTCCCTTGGTCCATTGCCGGTGGGCTCCCCACACGATCGTCGGGACTATCGGGACACCGGCCTCGGCGGCCATGCGTACCGCACCGCTCTTGAACTCCTTCAGTTCGAAGCTGCGGCTGATAGTCGCCTCCGGGTAGACGGCAACGATGTGGCCGTCGCGGAGGCGTTCGAGTGCCGCGCGGTAGGCGTCGGCACCGCGGGACCGGTCCACCGGAACGGTCTTGGTGTGGTTGACCAGGAAGCGCATGATCGCGACGTCCATCACCTCGGACTTGATGAGGAACCGCGTCCGCCGGCCGGCACGTTGCACGCCCAGCGCGGCCGGGATGAAGTCGACATAGCCGGTGTGGTTGATGCACAGCACCGCCCCGCCGGTCTCCGGGATGTTCTGGACCCCGGTGAAGTGCAGGTCCAGCGCCTGGGCGCGGACGAGCGCGTTCGCGATGATCTCCAGGGTCCGGTAGACCGGCTCCCGTCCTCGACGCGGCCCGCTGCTCATGCCTCCCAGGTTAACGGTCAGGGGTTGTCACGCTGAGCGCGCTTGGCGGCGCGTTCGGCCTGCTCCTCGGCGTCCATCCGGTTCGCCTCCTCGAGCGTCGGCGCCGACCCGCCGAGCCGTGCCGGGACCCAGAACTCACCCTTGGGGTGCTCGCCGTAGGCGTCCTGCAGCTCGAGCAGCTTCGCGCTCATGACCTCGTGCAGCTTGGCGGTGAGGGCGTCGGGATCGCCGGTGGGCTCGAGCGCCTCGCAGACCCCGATCGAGATCGGGTAGCCGGTGCGGCCGAGCCGCTTCGGGTGTCCCTTGGTCCACACGCGCTGGGCACCCCAGATGACGGTCGGGATGATCGGCGCACCGGACTCGATCGCCATGCGTGCCGCGCCCGACTTGAACGCCTTCAGCTCGAAGCTGCGGCTGATCGTCGCCTCCGGGTAGACGCCGACGAGCTCGCCGCGTTCGAGGTACTCCACCGCTGCCCGGTAGCTGTCGGCACCGGCGGTGCGGTCGACAGGGATGTGCTTGAGCGAGCGCATGATCGGGCCGGAGATCTTGTTGTCGAAGACCTCCTTCTTCGCCATGAACCGCACCTTGCGACGCCCCTGCAGGTGCGCGGGGATGCCGGCGTAGGTGAAATCGAGGTAGCCGGTGTGGTTGATCGCGACGACGCCGGGGCCCTCGGCCGGTACATGCTCGACGCCCGACACCTTGAACTTGAGACCTTCGGCCAGCCAGAGCAGGCGGGCGGCGGTGATCACGGTGTCGTAGACGGGTTCCATGCCGGAAAGCTTAACCAGTGACCGGACGCGGCAGGTCAGGCGTCCGCGGCGCCGATGCGGGTGACGGCGAACACGAGGTCGACGGCGGCGTCGGAGAGCTGTTCGGGTGTGAGGGCGAGTCGGCCGTCGATGTGGTCGAGGTACAGCGCCACGAGCGCCCCGGTGAGGGCCGAGGAGATCACCGCGACGCGTTCGGGGGCGGGTGAGTTCTCGTCGGCGACCATGCCCAGGACGGCCTGGACGACTCCGGGCACGGTGGCCGCCCGATGCGCGCGGAGGACGTCGTCGGCGAGCGGTTCGCGTAACAGGATGCGGGCCCGCCCCGGCTCGTCATCGAAGAACTCGCGGAAGCCCTCGAGCAGCGCACGGACGCGTCCCCGCCGGTCAGCGGGTCGCTCGATGCCGGAGATCCAGTCGAGGAGCTGTCGGGTGACACGGTCGTACACCGCGGTGACCAGCTCTTCGGTCGAGGAGAAGCTCTCGTAGAAATAGCGGGGACTGAGATTGGCCTCGCGCACGACGGCCCGCATGGTGACCGCGGCGGTGCCACCGGTCCCCAGCAGGGTCTCGGCGACGGCGAGCATCTGCTCGCGCCGGTCGGTGGACCGGTCCTCGAGCGTCTGCCCGCGCCACAGCTTGCCCGAACTCATGTGTTCATCGTCGCATCTGCGCGCCGCGGGACTCATGGCCCACGCGAGCGGTCCGCACGGATCGATACATTGGAGGACTGTAGTGCTTTGACGCGCAGCCCCGCGCACACCAGGAAAGGCCCTCTTCGTGCAGATCACCAGCATCGGTCACGCCGGTTTCCACATCCAGACCAACGCCGGATCGATCCTCTGCGACCCCTGGGTCAACCCCACCTACTTCGCCTCGTGGGTGCCGTTCCCGGACAATTCCGAACTCGACTGGAAAACGCTCGGCGACTGCGACTACCTCTACGTCTCGCATCTCCACCGGGATCACTTCGACGAGAAGAACCTGCGCGAGAACGTCAACAAGGACGCGACCGTCCTGCTCCCCGACTACCCGGTGCCGGACCTGCGTGGTGAACTCGAGAAGCTCGGCTTCACCAAGTTCATCGAGACCACCGACTCGGTGAAGACGACGGTGACGAACGACAAGGGTTCGCTCGACGTCATGATCATCGCGTTGCGCGCCCCGGCCGACGGGCCGATCGGCGACAGCGGCCTGATCGTCTCCGACGGCGAGACGGTCTGCTTCAACATGAACGACGCCCGCCCGATCGACCTCGACGTCATCGGCGACGCGTTCGGTCACGTCGACGTGCACCTGCTGCAGTACTCGGGCGCCATCTGGTACCCGATGGTCTACGACATCCCGCGGAAGTCGAAGGCCAACTTCGCCTCTCAGAAGCGTCAGCGCGGCATGGACCGTGCCCGTTCGTACATCGAGCAGGTCGGCGCGACCTGGGTCGTGCCGTCGGCCGGGCCGCCGATGTTCCTCGACGAGGAGCTGTTCTACCTCAACGACTTCGGCTCCGGCGAGACCGCCGACGTGACCTCGATCTTCCCGGACCAGGAGACCTTCCTGGAGCAGATGCGGATCCACGGCACCGACGACGGCGAGAAGCATCGCGGCCTGATGATGGTCTCCGGTTCGGTCGCCGACTTCACCGGTTCGACGCTGAACGAGGTCAGTCACCCGTACGCGCCGGGCGACGTGTTCGGCGAGAACAAGCGCGCCTACCTCGAGCGGATGAAGGAGAAGTTCGCTCCGGTCATCGCCGCGGACAAGGCCACCTGGGCGCCCGCCGAGGGAGAACCGCTGATCGGCGCACTCCGCGAACTCTTCGAACCGATCATGGCCCAGTCGGACCTGATCTGCGACGGCATCGGCTACCCCGTCGGCCTGGTGATGACCCCGGGTGGTGGTCCGGCGAACGACGCCACCGAGACCGTCGTGCTCGACTTCCCCAACCGCATCGTGCGCGAGCCGAAAGAGGGAGAAGGCAAGTACCGCTACGGTTTCCGCATCGCCACCGAACTCGTGCGCACGGTTCTCCGCGACCACGAGCCGGACTGGGTGAACACCATCTTCCTGTCCACGCGCTTCACCACGTGGCGCATCGGCGGATACAACGAGTACCTCTACACGTTCTTCAAGTGCCTGACCGACGAGCGCATCGCCTACGCCGACGGCTGGTTCGCCGAGGCCCACGACGACTCGGCGTCGATCACCAAGGACGGCTGGGAGATCCAGCGTCGCTGCCCGCACCTGAAGGCCGACCTCGGCAAGTTCGGCGTCATCGAGGGCGAGAAGCTGACGTGCAACCTCCACGGCTGGCAGTGGGACCTGACGTCGGGCCGCTGCCTGACGTCGAAGGGCCACGAGCTGCGCGCGAGCAAGCTCGACTGACGCGATGACGGCGTCCGAACGGACCTACGCCGGGCGGCCGGTCAGCGATCGCGCTGCCGAGCGCCGGCGCCGGTTCCTCGACGCCGCACTCGTCGAGTTCACCGGCCCCGCCGGTTATGCCGGCTCCTCGGTGACCTCCATCTGCCGGGCCGCCGGACTCTCGCGCCGGCAGTTCTACGAGGAGTTCAGCGACCGCGAGGACCTGCTCGTCGCGCTGTACGACGAGATCCAGCACGCGGCCCGCGACGCCGTCGCAGAAGCGTTGGCGGGCATGGCTTCCCGTGATCTCCGGCAGCTGGCCACAGCGGCGATGAGCGCCTACATGACCTCGGTCGGCACCGACCCGCGTCGTGCGGAGGTCTCGTTCGTCCAGATCGTGGGCGTGAGCTCTCGCGTCGAGCAGCACCGCCTCGACGGGCGTGAGGAGTGGGTCGAGTTCTTCGTTGCAGCCATGGCCGACTTCGCCGGGCGCGCACCGAGCGAACGGCAACGCCACCTGGCCATCGCCTATGTCGGGGCGCTCACCGGGCTCGTCCACCGCTGGAGTGTGTCGCCCGACCCGGCACCGCTCGACGACATCGTCTCGGTTCTCTCCGACATCCTGCTCTCGTTCGCCGAGCTCTAGCACCTCACCTGCCCGACGATTGTGCGCCGGCACACATCCATGTATCTTCGCTCGAAGTGTGAGACACAGGCGTCTCACTATCTCGAGGGGGTCTTCATGGGTCGGACATCCGGCAGGAGAACGAGGCATGGCCTGCGACTATTCGTCGGAGCACTGGCCCTCGTTCTCGTCGGCAGCACAGCGCTCGGCGCCGGGACGGCCGCCGCCGTGCCCGTCGCGCCGCCCCTCCCGTTTCCGGTCCCGCCGGCCATCCCCGAGTTCGACGAGGACTTCTACCTACCCCCTGCGTCGGCGCACGCGGACAAGAAGCCCGGCGAGCTGATCGCCGCCCGGCGCGTCCACCTCGCCGCGCTGTCGGTGATCCCGATCAACGTCGACGCCTGGCAGATCTCCTACCGCTCGACCAACACCCGGGGTGAGGCCATCCCCGCGGTCGCCACCGTGCTCAAACCGAAAGGTCCGGCGAAGCCCGGGCCGTCGAAGCTGGTGTCGTGGCAGTCCGCCGAGGACTCGACCGCGCTGTACTGCTCACCGTCGTACGCACTGCAACAGGCCTCGATCCCCGGTCAGCTGACCGGGTCGGTGGACTCCGCCTACGAGGTCCTGCAGATCACGTCGCTGGTCGGTGCCGGCTGGTCGGTCGTGATCCCCGACCACCAGGGACCCGAATCTGCTTTCGCCGCCGGACCTCTCGCCGGACGGATCACCCTCGACGGTATCCGCGGCGCACGCGATTTCGCGCCTCTCGGACTGAAGAAGGACCTGCGGGTCGGGATGATGGGTTACTCCGGCGGAGCGATCGCCACCGGTTGGGCCGCGGAGCTCCACCAGCAGTACGCGCCGGAGCTGCCGATCGTCGGTGCGGCCGAAGGCGGTGTCCCCGCGGATGTCCGGGCCATGGTGGACCTGGCCGACAAGAACGCCGCGTCGGGGCTCATCCTCGCCGGCATCATCGGTGTCAGCCGCGAGTACCCCGAACTCGACCGATTCCTGCAACGCAATCTGAATCCGCTCGGCAAGGCGCTGCTCGCGAGCAAGAATCCGCTGTGCCTGACCTACCAGGCCGCGCTGGCACCGTTCGTGAACATCAAGGGCCTGGTGAACCTACCCGGCGATCCGCTTGGCTACCCGACCCCGCGAAATGTGCTGGGGCAGCTGAAGATGGGCAAGAATGTCCCGCGGTTCCCGATGTTCATCTACCAGTCGAACCCCGACTGGATCGCCCCGGTCGGCCCGGTGAACGACCTGGTGCGCACCTACTGCGCCGACCCGGATGCCAGTGTCCGATACGTCCGCGACCACTTCAGTGAGCACATCTCGCTCGCGATCGAGGGCTTCGCGCCGGGGATCGTGTGGATGCGCGATCGGCTGGACGGCAAACCGGCCGGAATCGGTTGCACCACCACGGATCAGGGTTCGATGGCCCTCGATCCGAAGACCTGGCGGGCGTTCGTGAACCTCGTCGGCAACAACCTGGCCCTGGCCATCAACCAGGAACTCGGTAATCCTCCGCGCCTGCCCTAGGGCACGGCTCCGGCCCGCGCGGCGGGGAGTCGCCGGTGATGTGCACCCCGCATCACCGGCGACCCGGCCGGTTTCAGCCCAGCGATGCGGGGTATTCGTCCCCTCATGACAACTGTGACCGAGATACTCGAGGCACACCCTGTGCGCGACGACATCGACGACGCTGTGCTCGCCGCCTGCATCGAGGCGTGCGCCGAATGCACACAGGCCTGCACCTCCTGCGCGGACGCTTGCCTCGGCGAGAGCGGCGTCGAGCACCTCGTCGAGTGCATTCGTGCCGACCTGGACTGCGCCGACCTGTGTTCCATCACCGAACGAGTGCTGCTCCGACGCACCGAGGCCAGCATCGCGGTGGTGCGGGAGACGCTGGAGGCGTGTGCGGTCGCGTGCCGGGCATGCGCCGACGAGTGCGCCAAACACGCCGACATGCATCAGCACTGCCGGATCTGCGCAGAGGTCTGTCGACGATGCGAAGAGGCCTGCCGCGCCCTGTTACGTGTGCTCGGCTGATCAGGGCCCAAACCCCGCCATCCGCGATCGTTATGGACGCGTTGTCGGCCGGCACGATCCGACGTCGATGGTTGCGGCCGGGCGGGCCTGGGTAGGCAGATGACTACGGTCGAGAGAGGCGCCACATCAGAGGCGCCCTGGTCGAACCCGACAGTGAGGAGAGAAGAACATGGCTCAGTACCGCGTCGTGGATTCCGACGAAAAAGTCATCGAGGAGAAGGATTTCGATGACGCCACCAGTGCATACGACTGGTTCAAGACCGTCGCCGCACCCGAGGACAGCCTCGGCACCGTCATGCAGGTCCATGACAACGGCGAGTGGAAGAACTTCGAGGTGTCCGACGGCGGCACCAACAAGCATCCCTCAGCCGACGCCGAGTGATTCCCGATGCCGGCGGGTGGTTGCCTCAGCAGCCACCCGTCGGCCGTCCGGCGAACCGGTTGTCCAAGAAGCTGAAGGCCTCGACGCTCCAGGGAACGAACGCCTGGGTGTGCGACAGGCCTCGGTACTCGGCGAACGTCGTGGGAACTCCGCGGCGACAATAACTCCCGGCCAGACGCGCGACGTCGGCCGTGATCATCACCCCGTCGCCGGTGCCGTCGGAATTGCCGACACCCAACATCATCGGCGCTCGAGGAGTGCCGAGTGTTCCCATCTCGTTCTGCGAAAGTGCCCGGCGCGCACCGGGAACGCCGAGAATGCCGCCGACCTCGGGCTTGAGTAACTGACGGTCGGTGAGCCCCGGGTAACCGTCGGCGAACTGTTCGATGCACTGCCCGGCCACCTGCCGCAGGATGCGAGTGCCCTTCGGAGACAGGTAGCCGGCCAGCTTCAGGTCGTAGGTCTCGTTGTAGACCGCCATCAACGCCGGGACGACCCCGGCCCAGTCCTTCTTGCCGTTGACGTAGCCCAGATTGTGGATGGGATCGACGACCACTCCGCCGGCGGCTGCTCCGATGATGTTGAGCTCGGGTGCGTACTTCGGCGCCAGTTCCGCACCGAAGCCGGTGGGCACCGATCCGCCGGAGTAGCCGAACAGTCCGATCGGCGTGCGTGCGGGGGCACGGAGTTGACGCAGCGTCGCCCGGAGACCGTCGAGAGCGGCGTACCCGGATTCGCGCGCGATCGTCCAGCGCAGACCACGTCCCTCGTAATCGGGCACCGACACCGTGTACCCGGCGGCCATCAGGCCGGTGACCAAGCTGATGTCGATCGGCCGCTCGGACATGTTGCCGCCGCGCAGGGTGTACGACGGGTCGCACTGCGAGCCCAGCGCGTCGTAGAAGGAGTGGTAGGACACCACGCGACGCGGTGCCCCCGGCCCGACACCCGGCGGTGAGATGACGGTGGTGACCGTCGACGTCGGGTTGCCGAAGTTGTTCGTGCTGCGGTACAGGATCTGCGTCGCGGAGATCGGCACATCCGTTCCGCGCCAACCGAGTTGAACCTGGCGGGTGCGCAGTATCGCACCCGGCGCGTGGTTCTCGTAGCCGCGCGGCGGGACGTAGAAGGGGTCCTGCGACGGCAGTTGACTCGGCGCCGCGACCGGGTTGGGCATCGGCGCGGCGGTTGCCGGTTGGGCCACCAGGCACAGTGAGACCCCCATGCCGATCACAGAGGTCAGCGTCACCAGGAACCGCAGCATCAGGCGCATGAGCAGTAATGATGCCGATGTTGCCGGGTTTTGGACGGCTTCCGGGGCATACCTGGCACAGTTCAGCCGACCGGTGTGCTCTCCCCCGCCCGTTCGACCTCCTCGACGACCGGCGACATGGCGACGACCACCGCGCCGATGACGGCGGCGATGAACGCGACCACTGCGACCGGCCCCCACCCGTCCCGGACGGTGTCGCCGAGGACGACGATCCCGATCACGCCCGGCACCACGGTCTCTCCGACCACCAGCGACGCCGACGCCGCACTCACCGCTCCCTTCTGTAGGGCGACGGTGAACATGTAGAACCCGCCCGGCCCGGCCAGGATGATGGCGTACAGGGCCGGGTCGGTGAAGAGTTCGCCGAGATCGAAGGGGTCGAGGCCGTCGAGGATTCGGACCGCGACGGCAAGTACACCGAACAGGACACCACCGGACAGGCCGGCCAGCACGGCGACCCGGCTCTGCATCCGCGGCAGGATCGCGGCTCCGAGACCGAGGATGATCACCGCCGCGGCGAGAACGGCCCAGTGCAGCCACCATTCGTGCTTGCGTCCCTCGTCGCCCGCGGCGAACCCGAGGAGCACCAGCGCCACCACGACGACGCCGATCGCGATCCAATCGCGCTGCGACAGCTTCGCTTTCAGCACGATCGTCGCCAGCACCACCGTCACCACCAGGTTGGCGCTGACGATCGGTTGCGCGAGGAACAGCGGGATCATCCGCGCCGCGACCATGTTGCCGAGAAAGCCGATGCCGTCCAGCGCCATTCCCGCGATGAACGCCACCGTCAGCATGGCCGCGATGGTCGACCGCAACGACGGCGCCTCACCCGGCCCGGCACCCGTGTCGTCGACGCTCTGCGCGCCACGTGCTTGCAGCACCGAGGCCGTTCCGTAGGCGAGCGCCGCGAAGATGGCGGCGAGGATTCCGATCAGCATCGGATCAGTATCCCCGCTCCGGCCCGAAAATCGGTCAGAGACCGGGACCTTCGGCACGTAAGTTGTCCACCTCGTCCATTGCGGCACGCAATTTGCCCAGCCACTCCTCGGTGTGAGCGCCGACGAGCTTGACCGACCAGGCCAGTGCGTCGGCCCTCGACCGGGCGACCCCGGCATCGACCAGGGTGTCGAGAACGCGCCGTTCCGGCTGACGGAGCCGTGTCATGACCGGTACCGCGAGGTGGGTGAAGAGGACGCGCTCGTCCCCGACGGCGACCCCCCACGAGACCTTCCGGCCGTAGCGGGCCTGCGCCTCGTCGGCGATCGACATCCGTTCGGTGCGGGTGTCCTCGCGGAACCTCGCTGCCCGCCCCTGCGCAGCAGCCCGCGCGTCGGCATCGTCGCTGGTCTCGGGGGGTTCCAGCGTTCCGATGACGGTGATCTCGTCGCGGTCGACGGTGACCTCGGCCGGTCCGGAGAACCACGCGTCGGGTAGGCGGCCGGCGAACCAGGCGGCGGCGTCTCCGGCGTCGGGCAGTTCGGCTTGCTGCCAACCTCCTCGACGACCGCCCGGCCCTCGGCTTCCCTGTTGTGCGTTTCTCATGGCCGCCTCCTCGCGCGCGGGCGTATTACATGATTACAGTGTTACACCCCTTGCAGCGAGAAGTCACGAGCTTACTTGCCGGTCCTCGTCAGGCACTGATCGTGTCGAGCTCGGCGATGTCGTCGTCGGTCAGCTGCAGGCCCGCACCCGTGATGTTCTCTCGCAGGTGGGCGCTCGACGATGTCCCCGGGATGAGCAGGATGTTCGGCGAGCGCCGGAGCAGCCATGCCAGCGCAACGGACATCGGCGTCGTGTTCAACCGCGCGGCGACGCTGGACAGCGCTTCGGACTGCAGCGGCGAAAAGCCCCCGAGCGGGAAGAACGGGACGTAGGCGATGCCGTCGGCAGCGAGCTCGTCGATGAGGGCGTCGTCGTCGCGGTGGGCGAGGTTGTACATGTTCTGTACGCAGACGATCGGGGCGATGGAACGTGCCTCGGCGACCTGCTCGACGGTCACGTTGCTGACCCCGAGATGTCGGATCAATCCTTCGCGCTGCAGGTCGGCGAGCGTTTCCATCCCCTCGGCGATCGAACCCGCCTGCAGCCCCAGCGTGTCGCCCATCCGCATGTTGACGAGGTCGAGAACCTCGACGTCCAGGGCGCGGAGGTTCTCGTGGACCTGTTTACGGAGATCCTCGGGTTCCCGCGCCGGCGGCCAACCACCCTCGGCGTCCCGGTTGGCGCCGACCTTCGTCGCGATGAACAACGACTCGGGATACGGGTGCAGCGTCTCGCGGATCAGGTCGTTGGTGATGCGAGGCCCGTAGGCGTCGCTGGTGTCGATGTGGGTGATGCCCTGCTCGACGACCTCGCGGAGCACGGCGCGTGCCGCGTCGGGGTCGGCGGGCGGACCCATCACCCACGGCCCGGCCAGTTGCATTGCGCCGTAACCGAAGCGCATCACGGTGGTGTCGCCGAGGGTCCAGGTGCCGCCGGGGAGTGCGAGGGAAGCGTTCATGATCATGCCTTTCGTTCGGGGTGGTGAGTCAGTTCTTGAAGAAGTCGAGAAGGTCGGCGTTGATGGTCGCGGCGTTGACCGTGCACATGCCGTGCGACAGGCCGGGATATACCTTCAGCGTCGCGCCCGGCACGAGCTCCACCGACAGTTCGGCGGAGTCGGCGATGGGGACCACTTGGTCGTCGTCACCGTGGAGGATCAGCGTCGGGACGCCGATGGCCTTCAGATCCTCGGTGAAGTCGGTCTCCGAGAAGGCCTTGATCCCGTCGTGATGTGCCTTCACGCTGCCGGCCATGCCCTGACGCCACCAGTTCCAGATGACGCCTTGCGAAACCTCGGCGCCCGGGCGGTTGAATCCGTAGAACGGTCCCGACGCGACGTCGAGGTAGAACTGCGAGCGGTCGCCGGCGACCCCGTCGCGGAAACCATCGAAGACCTCGACGGGCAGGCCACCCGGGTTGGCTTCGGTCTGCACCATGATCGGCGGAACCGCCCCGATCAGAACGGCTTTCGCAACGCGATCGGCACCGTGGCGTGCGATGTAGCGGGCCACCTCACCACCGCCCGTCGAGTGGCCGACATGGATGACGTCGCGCAGGTCGAGATGTTCGACGACCGCTGCGGCGTCAGCAGCGTAGTGGTCCATGTCGTGGCCGTCGCCGACCTGCGTCGAGCGTCCGTGGCCGCGGCGGTCATGGGCGATGACCCGGTAACCCTGCTGAACGAAGAACAGCATCTGGGCGTCCCAGTCATCGGAGCTGAGGGGCCAGCCGTGGTGGAACATGATCGGCTGACCGCTCCCCCAGTCCTTGTAGAAGATCTCGACCTCGTCGGTCGTGGTGACGAATGGCATGGCGGATTCCTGACGGTCGTGCCGCTGAGGGCGTTGGTCGATGACCGCTCAAGCGTCGCCTGCGGGAGGGGTTCGTAGCCTCCGTCAAGTGACTGCATTCCGATTCCTGCACCGACTCAGGTCAGTAGGACTTCAGAAGGGCGGAGGTCCGTCCGTCTGCTGACGTCGCTCGCGTTCCCGCTGGTTGCGGGCACGTTCGGCTCGCCGGCGCGCGTGTTTCTGTGCGAGCCGGTTGGGTGTGGGCGGGGTGTCGTCGCCCGTGATCACCCGTGGTGTCGGTGGGGCCTGGGGTGGTTGTTCGTAGCGGATTCGACGCAGGTTCGGGAATGAGTCTTCGAGGTTTTCGGCGTCGCCGTTGATGACGAACCCTTCCGGGGTGCGGTATTCGGTGACCAGGTGGCCGTCGTCGTCGCGGTACTGGGTGTCGACCCAGTCGCCGAAGGTCTTGTGCAGGTGTCCGAACCGGCACTTGGCGTTGAGGTTCTCACTCGACGTCGACCCGCCCTGGAGAGGATCGGTGTGGTCGTATTCGGTGACGTGGTCGAGATCGGAGTCGAAAGCCGAACATCCGCAACCGGGTTCGGTGCAGTAGCCGTCACGAACCCGCACGAAGTCCGCGCAGGCAGTGGTCGGCCGGTACGGATCGGCCGATTGCGCACCGGGATAGACGATCACCGCATCACTCGAGGAGGTGCCGGCCGAGTCCTCGGCGACAACGCGCGCCGGTGGTGTGCGTACCGGGGTGACGGGTTTGATGGTTGCGTCGGGTCGCTGGGCGAGGTCGCGGACGTGCTTGTCGGAGACGATCCCGTGGCCGTCGACCCAACCGATCCCTGGTGCCCCGGCGAGAGTGGCGGCGTCGGTGACGACGTGGATGACGGCCTCGGTGCTCACCGCCCGGACCACCTTCGCCGGGTCGGGGATCTCGGCGTCACACTCCTCACGCCCGCACTGGCAGTCGAAGACGGTGCCGGTCAACAGTGCGAACATGGCATCGGAGTTGCGCTGGTTACGGTTGCGGCCATCGTGGGCGCAGACGGTGTCGGCGAGGGCTTTCACCGCTTTCGCGGCGATGCGTATGTTCTCCGCAGCCATGACACCGGTGATCTCACCGGTGCCGTCGGTGAAGTTCTCGATCCACATACCGCGCTTGTCGAGGGCCTCTTTGCGCCGTTCCCGCACCGCATCGGGGTCGTGACGAAAGACCAGCCGGTCGACCATGTCCCGGAGCTTCGCTCGGGTCCAGGCACCCTTGCGGTGGCGCAGGATGGATTCGATCTCGGTGTCGAGCTCAGCGATGACCGCGGCGTCGGAGATCAGGTCGGTACGCGAGATCACCGTTTGGATCAGCTGCCGAGACAGGATGCCATCACGCAGGGTGGTCAGCACTTTCGGTAACCGGTCGCGCAGGGCAAGGGCTTCACCGACCCACTGATCGGCTTGGTAGCGGGTGATGGCGGCTTCGCGGCACACCCGGGTGACCATCTCGGTGTAGCGGTCGATGAAGAACCCGCCACTGGTGTGGATGACGAGTTGGTCGTAGACGGTGACGATCGATTCATACCGGCACCACGCCAGATACGCTTCGCCGTGGCGGATCGCCCGCAAACGTTCCATATGGGTTGCGGTGTCGGATGATTCGGGGTGGGCAGGATCGACTCCGGCGAGGAACCCGCCCGGTAGATCGGTCCACATGCTCACGCTGCCCCCACAACGTCTACAGCCCAACCTGGATGGCCGGATCTGTACCCACCAATCTAGATCACCCCACCGACAAACACGGATCCCCATCCACAAGGGGCCGGTAGACAACACCCTGTGCGGCAGACGGTTACATCATTCTCGGTCGGTATCCGCCGCGGCGTCGAGCGCATCGCGAAGCGCTGCCCGCGAGGCGATCCCGAGTTTGGGGAACACCCGGTACAGATGCGACGAGACGGTGCGTGGCGACAGGAACAACCGCTCGGCGATCTGCGGGTTCGACAGACCCGACGCCGCAAGTCTCGCGACCTCGAGTTCCTGCGGGGTGAGTTTCGACCCGGACTGCGCCCGACTCATCCCCGTGGCACGCAGCTCGGTGTTCGCACGGTTCCCCCATGAACGAGCGCCGATGTCGGTGAACAACTTTCGCGCGGTGTCCAACTGATGTCGAGCATCACGAGACCGGCCCTGGCGACGAAGAACCTCACCGTATGCGAGGTGCACTCGACCGGTCTCGAAGGGCCACTGGTCCACGTCGGAGATCGCCAGTGTCTCCTCGTGTACCCGTACGGCCTCGTCGGGTTCTGACGCCATCGCCACACACAACCCGGAGATGAGAGCCAACCGCGACGAGATGTGTTCGAGGCCGGCCCTACGGAAGGCTTCGGCGTGGGCACGGGCGTCGTCGATCCGCCCGGTACGCACTGCGGCCTCGACGAGATCCGCTGCAGCCCAGACTGCCTCGGGGTTGAACCGGTCGAGCTCACCGGGCGCACACACCTCTGCGGCGTGGCGGTAGGCCGTCTCGAAGTCGGCGACTCCGAGTGCCGCCCTGGCCCTGGCGAAGTGGGCACACTTCACGAGCCGGTGCACCCGGCGCGGACCGGACCAGCCCCAGATCCGCTCGCAGTGCTCGATGGACTCGTCGAGGTCTCCGCGCTCCGCGGCAGCCATCGCCGCGGCATAGTGCCCCACCTGGGCCCACAACGGGTACCCGGTCTTCTCTGACAGTGCGATGAGCTCCGCGGCGGCATCCGACGCCGCCGAAAGCCGCGCAGCATAGAGATGGTCGAGGGCGAGGTAGATGAGACCGGGCATGCTCGATCCGACCGCCCCGCCGTCGCGGATGACCCGCGTGACGGACTCCCGACAACCGGGTAGGCGATCGACGTAGGAGGCGACCAGCGCGGTGCGGATCACGATGTCGGTGTCGGTCTCATCGCGCAGACGGTCGATCGCCGCGTCGAGGCGCCGCAGCTGCTCGTTGTCCATCGAACCGAGATCATGGTGGACGCGGGCCAGCGTGGCTGCGGATGCCGGTGACGGGTCGGGGAATCGCGCGACGAGGTCCATCAACGGCTGCCAGTACTCGCGACCGCCGAGATAGTCGGCTGCGAGGGTGAGAGTGAAGAGAGCGTCCTCGACGTCGCCGGTGCGCGGACCGTCGACGGATGTCGCGGCCTCGAGCGCCGGCATCAACATGGTGTACGCGGTGTCGGCGTCACCCTCGGTGACGAGGATGAGAAGCGCGGCCGCCGCAGTGGCGCCGATAGGTTGACCTCCGGGAACTCCCTTGATCGCGTGCAACAGTTCATGAGAGGTGTCGAGTTCACCGGCGATCCAGGCGGCCACATAGGCGGCCTGCGACAACCGCCGCCTCCCCTCTTCGGCGTCCGGGCTCAGCTCCGCCGCCCGGCGCAACATCGCAACCGCGCCGCCGGGATCGCCTCGGCGCAAGCTGGTCTGGGCCGCCACCTCGACCACCGAGGCCACCGACTCGTCAGGCGTGGTCGTCGACTTCGCCAAGTGGACACCACGGCGGTCGGGGCGGTCGACCAGCACGTCCGCGAGGCGCCGGTGCGCGGCGCGGCGCTGCTCTGCGGTGGAACCGTCGACCACCGCCGACCTGACCAGCGGATGCCGGAACCGCATCGTGTGATCGTCCTCTGCGACGATCACCAGGTGATCGCGTTCGGCCGGGGCCAGGTCGTCGAATCCTTCGGGCGCACCTGCTGATTGGAGGATGCGGAGATCGCCAGAACCCTCGAGGGCGGCCAGCAGGAGCAGATCGCGGGTCCGCTCGGGTAGCCGACGGATCCGAGCGCTGAAGAGTGCGTTGACATCTCGGGCCGGCCCACCCACCCAGCCGGCGCGCTCACCCGATGCGCCCGTGGTCCCGGCGAACTCGAGCAGTGCGAGCGGATTGCCCTGCGCGTTGTCGGCCACCGACGACAGCACTCTTCTGGGCAGATGAGCGAAACGACGCGTGAGAAGGCGGAGGGAGTCCGCATCCGTCAGTGGGGCGACATCCAGTTCGGCGACGCCGGTCGGCCGGAATGCACCGTCGGGTCCCGACCGCCGGGCCGCGAGAACTCCGATCCGCCGCCCGTGCACCCGCCGGGCGATGAAGCCGATCGCGGCGATGCTCGGTTGATCCACCACGTGCAGATCATCGATCACGAGTAGAAGAGGATCGTCGGCCGCGGCCTCGGCGAACAAACCCAACGCGGCGTTCAGAACCGCTATCTGACTGGGCGCGTCACCGTCTCCGAGACCCAACGCCACATCGAGAGCCGCGCGCTGGGACTCCGGTAGACGGTCGAGCTCGGCCGCCAGCGGGAGGACCAGCTGATGCAGGACGGCGAAACCGAGCTCGGACTCGAATTCGATACCGCTCCCGCGGATGACGCGCATACCCGCGTCGACCGCGGTGTCAACGGCGGCGTCGAGCAGAGCGGTCTTGCCGACTCCGGGATCGCCGGTGAGCAGCAAGGCGGCGCCATCGTGCCGGGCGTCGTCGAGAAAGTGTCGGAGCGTGGCGAGTTCGGCGTCCCGCCCGACCAGCCCCGGTCGCGCATCACCCATGGCTGCCATTCCCCGACCTGTATCCGTCCTACCCGAAGACCACGTCCTGCCGCTGTCCAGATCGCAGTATCCCACCGGACCCAGATGCCCGAATCCGTGCCACCCCGGTGCTCGAATCTGCGCCAACAAGTCCACCGGTCGGGACAGAACCGACATGTGCTGGTCCAATCGATCTTTCCGATGTCGGAGTTGGTCGAGACAGGAAGGTCCAAGCCGATGAGCGTTGAGACGCGGGTCGACGACACCCAGGAACCGCGGGCTGGTCGACAGGAATGGCTGGGACTCGGCGTCCTGGCCACCGGCCTGTCGATGATCGTCGTCGACGGCACCATCGTGAACGTCTCGCTACCCGTCATCATCGACGACCTGAAACTCGATCTCACCGATGCGCAGTGGATCAACAGTCTCTACTCGGTGGTCTTCGCCGCCCTGCTGCTGTCCGCCGGCCGGCTCAGTGACCGGGTGGGACGCCGACTGCTGTTCATCGTCGGTGTGGGTGTGTTCCTCGGCGGCAGCCTCCTGGCAGCACTGGCCGACAACTCTGCGACCCTGATCTTCGCCCGACTCGTCCAGGGCATCGGCGGCGCATTCGTGCTGCCGTGCACATTGTCGACCGTCAACGCGACGTTCCGGGGCCGTGACCGGGTGATCGCCTTCGCGATCTGGGGATCGGTGATCTCCGGCATGGCGGCCATCGGACCGTTGCTCGGCGGCTGGCTCACCACCGACTTCTCCTGGCGCTGGATCTTCCTCGTCAACGTTCCGATCGGCATCCTCGTCGTCATCGGCGCGATGCTCGTGGTTCCCGAGACCAAGGCCGAGATCTCCGTACCGGGACTCGACATCGTCGGACTCCTGCTCAGCATGATCGGTTTCGGTGCCCTGATCTTCGCCCTCATCGAAGGCCAGAGCATCGGATGGTGGACGCCGACCGCCGACCTGAAGCTCCCCGGCATGACGTGGTCGACCGACGCACCCGTGTCCGCGACACCGGTCATGGTCGTGGTCGGTCTCGCGGCACTCGCGGCGTTCGTCGTCTGGGAACGCCATCGCGCCCGGGTGCAGCGATCCGCGATCCTAGACCTGTCCCTGTTCCGGTACCGCACCTTCAGCTGGGGCAACTTCACCGCGACCACGGTCGCGATCGGCGAGTTCGGTCTGCTGCTCGTGCTGCCGCTGTTCCTGGTCAATGCGTACGGTCTCAGCACCCTCGGTGCCGGTTACGTCCTGGCGGTGATGGCGCTCGGCGCGTTCGCATCCGGTGGCGCCGCCCGGCACGTGGCGGGCCGTTTCGGAGCGCCGCGGACCGTGATGATCGGTCTCGGCCTCGAGGTGATCGGCGTCCTGGCCTTCGCCTTCTACCTGCGTCCCTCGTCGTCCGCCTGGGTGCTGGCGCTGCTGCTCGCCGTCTACGGCGCAGGCCTCGGACTCGCGTCGGCCCAGCTGACCGGTACGGTCCTCGTCGACATCCCCACCGAGGAATCGGGCCAGGGCTCGGCGACCCAGAGCACGGCACGCCAGCTCGGTGCGGCACTCGGCACCGCGATCCTGGGCACCGTCCTCTCGCTGGGTCTCGCGCACAGCCTCACGGATCGACTGGAACCGGTCGCGCTGCCGCCTCAGGTGTCGGCGCCACTCGTCGACGCCACCCGCGATTCCGCCGGCAGCACCATCCCGGGCATCCGCGACGAAGGTGATCGCGGCCGGCTCGGAGCCGAGGGCCCAGAGGTCGCCGACGCCTTGTCGGACGGTTTCGCCGACGCCACCCGCTGGTCGCTGTTCGTCGCCGCAGGCTTCCTGTTCGCCGGTCTCGTGACGTCGACCCAGTTGCAGACCCGGCGTCGTCCCGGGAGTCAGTGAGGCCGGCCCACCTCCCGCGGCGGATGTCCATACCCGCGAGGCGCATTCGTGGCGTCAGCGGTCTCCACCGCGGTGACGGCACCCGACGACGCGAGCACCACTCCCCCGCCGACCGCCGCGGCGAAGGCGACGATCGCGACCGGTCCCCAGCCCGCGCGCGTGACGTCGCCGAGAAAGGCGATGCCGACCGCGCCCGGGAGCACCGTCTGCCCGACGACGAGAGCTGCCGCGGCGCCGTTCACCGAGCCGGTCTGCAGTGCCACGGTGAACAGGTAGAAGCCGCCGATCCCGCTGAGCAGCAACCCATACAGAGCCGGGTCTGTGAACAGCACGGTGAGGTCGAGGGGGTCGATGCCGTCCAGGATTCGAGACGCCACCGCCATCACACCGAACACCGCGCCGGCGATGAGACCGGTGACCGTGGCGATGTGGGTCTTCAAGCGGCGCATCACGATCAGGCCGAGGAGGATCAGCGCGGGCCCGGCGACCAGCACGGCCCAGCGCATCCATGCGGTGTGGTCCACCCCCTCGCGGCCTGCCGACACCGCTAGCAGGATCAACGACGCCACGACCACCGCACCGGCGATCCAATCACGCATGGTGAGGCCGACTTTCAGCACGACCATGGCGAGCAGTGCCGTGGCGACCAGCCGGGCCGAGATGATGGTCTGCGACAGGAACAGCGGGATGAGCCGCGCCGACATGATCGTCGCGATGAACCCGATGATGTCGAAGACGAACCCCACCAGGAACGGCACCGTCAGCATGGTCAGCGCGGTGGACTTCAGCGACGGGTGGGCCGCCGCGGACCGTCGACGCTCCTCACGGATGGCGGCGCGCTGCGAGACCTGCTCGGCGCCGAGCGCCTGCAGGACGGCCGCGGCGGCGAACGCCAGCGCACCGATCACCGCGATGACGATCCCGCTGGTCATGACGCAGGCTCAGATCAACGGGGTGTGAGAACGTCGGTGCCGACGAACTTCGCGAGCTCGGGCGGCAGTTTCACCGAACCGTCGGGCTGCTGGTGGTTCTCGAGGATGGCCACCAGCCAGCGGGTCGTCGCGAGCGTGCCGTTGAGCGTCGCCGCGGTCTGCGGCTTCCCGTTCTCGTCTCGGTAGCGGATCGAGAGGCGACGGGCCTGGAACGTCGTGCAGTTCGACGTCGACGTGAGCTCCCGGTAGGTGTTCTGCGTGGGAACCCATGCCTCACAGTCGAACTTGCGCGCGGCCGACGACCCGAGATCGCCACCGGCGACGTCGATGACGCGGTAGGGCACGTCGATCGCGGCCAGCATGTCCTTCTCCCAGCCCAGCAGACGCTGGTGCTCGGCCTCGGCGTCCTCGGGCTTGCAGTAGATGAAGCCCTCGACCTTGTCGAACTG
This sequence comes from Gordonia metallireducens, assembly GCF_021245825.1. NCBI lineage: Bacteria > Bacillati > Actinomycetota > Actinomycetes > Mycobacteriales > Gordoniaceae > Gordonia > Gordonia metallireducens. Next base: position 238,466 of record NZ_JAJQJP010000030.1, read on the forward strand.
GTGCACGCGAATGATGCCGCGGGTGTCCTTGCCGTAGCTGCCGGCCTCGCGGCGGAAGCAGGTCGACCAGCCGGCGTACCGCTTCGGACCGTCGGACAGGTCCAGGATCTCGTCCATGTGGTAACCGGCGAGCGGCACCTCCGAGGTGCCGACCAGGTACAGGTCGTCGTCCTTGTCGAGGTGGTAGACCTCGTCGGCGTGGGCGCCGAGGAAGCCGGTGCCCTCCATGACCTCCGGCCGCACCAGGACGGGCGGGACCATCAGCGTGAAGCCGTTGGCGGCAGCCTTCTGCGCGGCCATGTTGAGCAGGCCGAGCTGCAGGAAGGCGCCTTGTCCGGTGAGGAAGTAGAACCGCGAACCCGACACCTTGGCGCCGCGTTCCATGTCGAGCAGGCCGAGCGACTCACCCAGCTCGAGGTGATCCTTCGGGTTCTCGATCTCGCGGGGCTCACCCACGTGCTCGAGGACCACGTAGTCGTCCTCGCCGCCGGCGGGAGCCTCGGGCGCGACGATGTTGGAGATCGCGCGGTGCGCCTTCGCGGCGGCCTCGTCGGCCTCGGACTGACGCGCGACCGCGGCCTTGACCTGCTCGGCGAGTTCCTTGCCCTTGGCGAGCAGCGCCTGCTTCTCGTCGCCCTGCGCCTTACCGACCTGTTTCCCCAGAGCCTTCTGCTCGGATCGCAACGTGTCGGCGTCGACGATGGCCGCACGACGGGCCGCGTCGGCATCGAGCAGGGCATCCACCAGGCCGGGATCCTCGCCGCGGGTGCGCTGCGAGGCACGGACCAGATCCGGGTCGTCACGAACAATCTTCAGGTCGATCACGCCTTCAAACCCTACTGGAGCGCGCGATGCGAACCCGATCACGCCACCGAAGTGAAACCCGGGCCCGGCCCGCGGGTCAGCTCCAGAGCGCCCGGAGATCGTCGCGACCGAACATCGCGGCGGCGTCGGCGGCCGACGGGGTGCCGCCGAGCGGGTCGGCCCCGGCGTCGACGAGCAGCCGGACCACATCGTCGAATCCCTTGAACACCGCACCGGCCAGCGGGGTCTGCCCGCGGTCGTTGGCGAGGTCGGGATCGGCGCCGCGAGACAGCAGAACCGTGACTGCCGATGCGTGGCCGTGATAGGCCGCGAGCATCAGCAGCGAGTCGCCGGACTGGTTGCGCAGGTTCACCGGCACCCCGGCGTCGACGTACCCGCCCAGCGTGGCGGCGTCGCCGGAGCGGGCCATCTCGAACAGTCGGGTGGCCAGTTCGACCAACTCGGGGTCCGGTGGGGCGTCGGGGCCGGGTGCGGGAGAGGAATCGGCGGGCATCACCGAGAGTGTAGGCAGCCCTCGCCGCGCGACCCGTTGTCCGCATCGGCTGATGCGGGTGTGCCCGGCCGGATCGACCAGGCATGATGGATCCCGATGAACGAGCCCGACCCTGACCGCGACCAGCCCGACCACGACGCGCCCGACGCCATCGACGACGACTTCACCGCCGTCGATCCGGTCGAACCGCGCGACGAGCCGGTCCAAGCCGCCACCCGGCCCCCGCGGTCCGCCACGCGCAATCCCGTCTTCGTCGTCCTGGCCGCCATCGTCGTCGGCGCACTCGTCGCCGGCGGTATCGCCTTCGCGATGGGAGTCTTCGACGACTCCGGCAGCGTCGGCGGCAGCAAGGTCGGGGAAGGTGAACGCCTCGTCCAGAACGCCTTCACCCAGTCGGTGGCCGGTGACTGTCTGGACTGGCCCGAGGGCAACCCCGGACAACCGACCGCGGTCGAATGCGCGCAGAAGCACCGCTTCGAGGTGGCCGGCGGCATCGACACCTCCCTCATCCCCGGCGTCGAGTTCGGCGAGGACGCGCTGTGGCCCGGGCCCGATCGCTTCGCCGCCATCCGCGACGAACAGTGCCCGGTCATCGTCGATCAGTACCTCGACGGCCGCCTCGACCCGCAGGGCCGCTTCTCGGTCGGCATGATGTACCCGTCGCAGGCCCAATGGGACAAGGGCGCCCGGCAACTCCGTTGCGGAATCCAGGAGGACGGCGCCGACGGTCAGCCCGTGCAGTTCTCCGGCCGCGTCGCCGACCAGAACCAGTCGTACGTGTGGCCCGAGGGAACCTGCATCGGCATCGACCAGGAGAACCGCAACCCCACCGGGTTCCCGGTGAACTGCGCCGAGCCGCACGCCTTCCAGACCACCGGCATCGTCGACCTCGCGGTCCGCTTCGGCGACCGGATGTCGAACAAGCCGTGGCCCGCGACCGGCGCCCAGAACAACTACCTCGGCACGATCTGCCCGAAACAGGCCGAGCGCTTCGCCGGTGGCGCAGATGCCCTCGACAAGACCACTCTCAACGTGCAGTGGTCGGTCCTCAGCGAGCCGAGCTGGCTCGCCGGCAGCCGAAAGGTGGTCTGCTACCTCGGTCTGCCCGACAAGCGCGGCGGGTTCGCCACCCTCGTCGGTGACGCCAAGGACGGAGCGGTGCTGATCAACGGCAAGGCGCCCGTCCCGCCGCCCGCCGCTCCGCCCGGTCGCGCCCTCCCGACGCCGGTGCCGCTCCCGCCGGGAATCGCGCCGAACCCCGACCAGGCCCCCGCCCCGGCGGGCTGACCCATGGCCGTACCGATGTCCGACGACGAGTTCGACGGGCTGGTCTCCGACGCACTGGACACCATCCCGTCGGAGCTCACCGGTGCGATGAACAACGTCGTCATCCTCGTCGAGCCGTACAACCCCGAGGAACCCGACATCCTCGGGCTCTACCAGGGTGTGGCGCTGACCCTGCGCGACCACGACTACGGCGGATTCCTGCCGGACACGATCACGATCTACCGGGACCCGATCCTGGCCATGTGCAATTCGCGCGACGAGGTGGTGCACGAGGTGGCGGTCACCGTCATGCACGAGATCGCCCACCACTTCGGGATCGACGACGCCTGGCTGCACGCCAACGGCTGGGGCTAGAACCCGCCCCGGAACCCCAGGTCAGATGGGATGTTTCATCGTGGCCGGAATGCGGAATACCGAGATTCCGATGTCCAGCCCACATCCAGGAGTTCCGCCATGTCCACCGACGCCATCGTCATCCTGAAGGACGACCACAAGGAGATCCGCAAACTCTTCCGCGACTTCAGGTCCCAGGGCCCGAACGCCACCAAGACCAAGGGCAAGATCGTCGACAAGATCATCGAGGCCCTCACCGTGCACACCTACATCGAGAACGAGTGCATGTATCCCGAGATCCGCAAGCGTGTGCCCGATCTCGAGGACGACATCCTCGAGTCCTACGAGGAGCACCACGTCGCCGACGTCCTCGTCGTCGAACTGGCCGCGCTGAAGCCGGATTCCGAGCGGTTCGACGCCAAGACGACCGTGCTGATCGAGAACGTCGAGCACCACATCGAGGAAGAAGAGGACGAGTGGTTCCCGAAGGTGCGGGAAGCCCTCGGCCGCAAGGATCTCCAGGAGATCGGTGAAGAGATGCTCCGACTCAAGGAGAAGGCACCACGACGCCCGTCTCAGCCGTCGGCGTTGAAGAAGACGGTCGACGCGATCATCAAGTAGCTAGCCCATGGGGTCGTCGACCAGCGGCTCGTCGACCCGTTCGAACGGTGCGGTCTCGGCTCCCCAGCGGTGGCAGACCCAGATGCCGTCGGAGTACTCGAGTTCGATCGAGCCGGTGTTACCGAGGTGCGTCGCCGCGGCGAATCGCGAGTCGATGCCGGCCAGGCGCGCCGCGATGAGGCGGATCGCCGCACCGTGGCTGACCAGGAACACATCGCGCGGTTCGGTTCCGGTCAGGTACGAGCGGGCGAGGTCCTCGACCGTCGGGATGTAGCGGTCGTAGACCATGGCGAGCGACTCCCCGCCGGGGATGCGCACGTCGAGGTCACCGGCATGCCACTTCTCCATGACGTCGTGGAAGACGTCGTGGGCCCCACGGTCGCTGCGATCCTCGAGCTCACCGGCCTGGACCTCGTGTACGCCGTCGACGGCCTCGGTGTGGACGTCCCACACCGTGCTGATCAGTTCGGCGGTCTGCCGGGCGCGCCGGGCCTCCGAGCTGAACAGGACCGCCTCGCGTTCCGGTCGATTCTCCAGACCGAATCGAACACCTTGTCGCGCACCGAAATCGGTGAGCGCGGCGCCCGGCAGCGCGGTGTCGAGCCGGCGCATGACGTTCGCGGTGGTCTCACCGTGCCGGACGAGATGCAGGCGCGCCATCAGACCTCTCCCTGTCGCAGCGATTCGATCCAGGCCAGCGACTCGGCGTGGTCGGGTGGCGCCGATCCCGTCGTCCGTACCGCGGGCCACGAGCCGAGGTAGACGACCCGTTCGCACCGGCGGTGCAGCGCCGCAAGGGCTTCCGCGACCGCGGCGTCGTCGATGTGGCCGACGGCGTCGAGGAAGAACCGGTAGCGCCCGGCGATGGCCCGGCCTTCCGCCTCGTCGCGCTGCGGTCGGGATTCGATGCGCGTGAGATCGATGCCCCGCGAGGCGAATTCGTTCATCGCATTCATCAGGCTGCCGGGCTCGTTGGACAGGTCGAGGATCACCGACGTGCGGTCGGTGCCGGTCCGGCGCGTCGGGGCCGCGGGGCGTCCGAGGACCAGGAAGCGCGTGGTGGCCTCCCTCGCGTCGCAGACGCCGTCGGCGATCACAGTCAGATCCGACAGCCTCGCGGCGAGACCGGTCGTCACCGCGGCGTCGGCCTTGCCGGACGCGACGTCCAACGCAGCCGCGGCATTCGATCCGGAGGTCACGAACTCCGCGTTCGGGAAGAGCTTGGCCACGGACTGCCGGACCTGCGCGGCGGCCACCGGATACGCCGCGAGGGTGCGGACGTCCTCCGGGGCGAGCGGGCCGTTCGCGGCGATCGCGAACGCGATGTCGAGGACGGTCTCGGCGAACACCTGCACGCGCCCGTCGGTGGACCGCGCCGGCGGTACGAGGGCGTCCATCGTCACCGGGACCGATCCCTCGAGCGAACTCTCGATGGGCACACAACCGTAGTCGGCCTCGCCGCTGCGCACCATCGCGATGGCGGCAGCCGGGCTCGAGGCGTCGAGCTTGGTCACGTCACCCGAGAGGTCGAGACCCCCGAGTGCGGGGTCATGGGCGGCGATGGCCGCGTCGAGTGCCATCTCGGTGAAGGTTCCGGGCGGGCCGAAGTAGGCGATCACAGGCACCACACGAGCCTAGTGGACGCGCGTGACCACACCGGACAGGCCGCAAGGCCCGGAAGCCGACGGTCCGAGGACCCATTGACGATCGCGCCACCCGTATTTAGGTTAGGGTTACCTTTCAAGAGCCGACGAGCACCGCAGCCGCCCGCGCCGACCGGAGAGACAACATGACGCGTACGACGACCGACCGACCCACGGATGCCGAGATGATCCAGACGGCCTGCCGCCGAGGGGGCTCCGCCATCCTCGCCATCGAGGGCGCCGACACCACTCCGATCGACGTCATCCATCTGTTCGAGTCACAGGCCTTCGTCCTCGTCCCCACCGACGGCGAGGCAATGGCGGCCGTCCGCGGCGCCGAAGGCACACCCGCGATGCTCGAGGTCACCGACTGGGCGCCCATCGACCTGCGCGAACGAGTCCGTTCGGTCATCTGGCTCAACGGCACGCTCCACGAGGTCCCCCGCGACCTCGAACGCGACCTCGCCATCGAGATCGCCGGCGAACACCCCGACGACGGCCTGCTCGACATCGGCCACGGTGCGTCGATGCTCCGCCTCCAGGTCGATTCCGCAGTGCTGGCATCGAGTTCCGGCGCGACGTCGGTGCCGGCCGCCGAACTGGCCGACGCCCAACCCGATCCGTTCTGGGAGTGCGAGGCCGGCTGGCTCGAACACCTCGACGCCGACCACGCCGACCTCGTCGGTCAGCTGGCCCGCAAGCTGCCCACCGACCTGCGCCAGGGCCGCGTACGTCCTCTCGGCCTCGACCGTTTCGGCATCCGCTTCCGGATCGAGGGCCTCGACGGCGACTCCGACGTCCGCCTTCCGTTCCCCCGCCCGGTAGCCGACGTCTTCGAGCTGTCCCGGGCTCTCCGCAACCTCGCGGGTTGCCCGTTTCTGAATTCGATGCCCGACTGACGCTCGCACCTCAGGGAGCGAGGGGTTCTAGGCTGACCGGCATGCCTCTGTGCGAGTACCTGCGGCCGTCGCCCCACGACCTCCCGGTCGTCACCGACCGCGTCGAGCGTCGCGGTCTGATCGCCGAACTCGTCATCGTCGGCGTCCTGACGTTCGCGTTCTCCGCGGTCTCCGCCGCGCTCGCACTCCTCGAAGCCCAGTTGGCCGGCGGCATCGGCGGGACGACCGTCGCCCTCAACCCCAGCCGCTCCGACCTCGCCCTCATCGACGCCGCACGTCAGGTCCTGAGCATCCTGCGACTGTTCGCTATCGCCGCGCTCGGCGTGTACCTGCTGTGGCGCAGCGGACTCGGGCTGTCGCGCGTCGGGCTCGGCCGCTGGACCCCGCGCCGCGACGTGCCCGCGGGACTCGTCCTCGCCGCCGTCATCGGCATCCCCGGTCTCGCGCTGGTCGCGGTCGCCCGCGCCTTCGGACTCAACGCGAGTCTCGTACCCAGCCAGGCGGACACCTGGTGGGAATGGCCCGTGCTCATCCTCATCGCGATCGGCAACGCGGCCGCCGAGGAGATCGTGGTGGTCGCCTACTTCATCACCCGACTCCGCCAGCTCGGCGTCTCGGACACCCGGTCGCTCGCCGCCAGCGCTGTCCTCCGCGGCGGCTACCACCTGTACCAGGGCTTCGGCGCCGGTCTCGGCAACGTGGTGATGGGCGTCGTCTACGGCCGCTTCTACCAGGTCACCGGCCGCGCCTGGCCACTCGTCATCGCCCACGGCGTCATCGACGTCGTCGCCTTCATCGGCTACGCGCTGCTGCGCGATCACCTCTCCTGGGTCGGCTGATCCACGGAACCGGTCAGTCGCGTGCCTCGGTGTGCTTACCCGAACCGGTGGCACGGGCCAGACCGAAGAGCGCCAGACCGACGAGCATCAGAATGCCTGCGCGCAACCAGGTCTCGGCACTCTGCTGGGTCAGCAGCACGATGCATGTCACGATCGCCAGCACCGGCACGATCGTCCACGCCCGGAAGTGATCGGTGTCGGCGCGGTCGCGTCGGAGCACCAGAACCGCGATGTTGGTACTGAGGAAGACGAACAGCAGCAGCAGAACGACGGTCTCGGCGAGCGCGGCCACCGAACCGGTCGCCGAGAGCACCATCGCGATGGCGGTGGTGGCAATGATCGACGCCCACGGCGTACGACGACCCGGCAGGACCTTCGCCAGTGCCGAGGGCAGCAGTCCGTCGCGGGCCATCCCGAACGTCAGACGCGACGCCATGATCATCGTGAGCAGCGCACCGTTGGCCACCGCGATCAGGGCGATCAGCGAGAACAGCTTGTCGGGTACACCGACGTCGGCGATGGAGACCACCTCGAGCAGCGGACCCGACGAGCCGGCGAGCTCATCCGGCGCCACCACGATCGAGACCGCGAGGCCCACGAGCACGTAGACGACACCCGCGGTGATGAGCGCGCCGAACAGTGCCTTCGGGTAGACCCGCCGCACGTTGCGGACCTCCTCGGCCACGTTCGCCGACGTCTCGAAGCCCACGAACGAGTAGTAGGCGAGCAACGCCGCACTCAGCACCGCCAGCGCGGGGGTCGTCGAACTGTCGAACTCGAACACGCGATGCGGTTCGCCGTCTCCCCGGCCGAGGACAACCGCGGCCAGGACGACGACGAGCACCAGACCCGACACCTCGACGACCGTCATCACGACGTTCGCGCGCACCGACTCGCTGATGCCACGCGCATTGAGTGCCGCGATCGCGAGCAAGAAGACGAGGGCGGTGGCGGTCGTGGGCACGTTCAGGAAGGTCTTGAAATAGTCACCGGCGAACGCCAGCGCCAGACCCGCGGCGCTCGTGACACCGGCGGCCAGCATGCAGAACCCCACCAGGAACGAGACCAGCGACGACCGGTAGGCCTGCTGCGCGAAGACCGCGGCGCCGCCGGCCTGGGGGTATTTGGTGACCAGCTCCGCATACGACCCCGCCGTCAGCAGCGCCATGACCAGGGCCACCACGAGCGGCACCCAGATGGCCCCGCCGACCTCGCCGGCGATCTCGCCCACAAGTGCATAGATGCCGGCGCCCAGCACGTCGCCGAGGATGAACAGGAACAGCATCTTGCCGGAGATCGCGCGCCGGAGCGGAGTGCGATCGTCACCGGTCTCGGTGTCGGGCCGTGCGGCCACATCGTCGGTCATGGCGACCCGGATACCCCGTCGCGGGCCGATCATTCCTGTGATCTGCGTCGAATCCGTGCCGAACACCGGTGGATGCGTACATTGGTTGGGATGAACGAGCAGGACCCGCCGATCATTCGGCGCGGTCGACCGGGGCCACAGGTACCGCCCGGGCGGCCGGCGGGGGGCATACCACCACGTCAGGGGCCTCCGCCCGGTGCACCCCACCGCCCCCATCCGCAGGGTCCCGCTCCCGCCGCACACCCCCAGGCCATGCCGCGAATCCCCGCGCAGGGTCCCCCACCGCGTCGGGCGCCCGGCCCTGCCCCGGCAGCCGGCCCCGCCCCGGGTAAGGGCGCTGCACCGGGCCAGTACGCCCCCACCCAGAAACCCGAACCGATCCCGGCCGGCGAACGCCGAGGTGACCGCGGCCGGTCATCGACGCGTCCGCCCGCACCGCCCGCACCGCCCGCCGCCGGTCCCCCGCCCGCCGCCAAGCCGCCGCGTCCCCG